>CADCRJ010000057.1 GCA_902803735.1 uncultured Spirochaetaceae bacterium | reverse complement strand
CATAAAGAACAACCGAGCCTGTTTTTCGCTCTATTTTGCCTTCCGTGCATTGCTTTTACCATTTGAACAAAACATCGTTCTCGTTGATTCCTCTCTCAAGAACAATATTAGGATAGTGAGAACGCCCCTTAAAATGCAAAACACCGCCGCCACCTTCTTCATATTCAAAGACTTCTGTTTCGGCTTCCAATCCTTCGCATTTCTGAAAGCGGGCTGTTTCAATTCCATCTATTTCTACTGCAAATAAATAGGCGGAAATTCTAGAATCATCAGACATATTTTTCCATTATTCTTAAATTTTTAATTCTATATTTTAGATTATGTTGATTAACTGCATTGGTCAATAAAAATACTGTTCTAAAAGGTACCGCTGCAGGTGGTGACGCTTGAGCCTACCACGGCTACAGGCTTTCCGTCAACCTTGACCGTGTCTACGGTTCCGCCGGTGACTTTGCCTTTCTTGCCCTTATTTAAAATAAATGAAGTGCTGCTTCTGCCCTTGTTTAAGGTAAGAAACTGCACTTCATATTTGAGAAACTAAAATAAAACTATCTTACAGTATTGAAATCTCGCATGCGGGATTTCCTACAAAGCGTAGGCTTTTTACAGCCCGAGAAATTGTTGAATCATAAAGCGGACAGCCGTATTCGTTCATAATGTCAATCAGCTTGTTCATTTCTTCTTCTGTAACAGCGGTGCAGTCAAAGCGGACAAACTGTTTTGTCGTAAAGATTTCTATGCTTTTGTTCTTTTTCTACAAAGTGTTTTCTATCGTGCGTCGGAGCCGTGAATCTTTTCAATCTCATCAAAAAATTTTGAGCCACCTTTGCCACGTCCTCGCTGTGGACCCAAAACTTTTGATTCTACTTCGCCAGTTTTTTTCATTGATGTTGCGACGCCTTTTCCTGGTGTGGAAAGGCTGTTGTAATTAATTTCGTATTCAAGTGGGTTGTTCACGCTGAAGTTAAAAATTTTGCTTGAAAGCCCTAGAAAAGTCAGAACTGCAATAATCACGAGAATAATAGAAATCTTTTTTACAGTTTCAAGAAGTTTTTTTTCATCTATTTCTATTGTCATACAAACCTCCTGTTTTATTGTCGGAATTTTTGCTGTCTGGCTTTATATATGCTCTTAGCTCTCTGACGCACATTTCTCGCAGATTCCCCAGAGATTTGTCTGACTTGTGTTTATTTTGAATCCATGCGGAATTATTGTGGTACAATGAGTGGCAAATGAATTTACGGCTTCGTCGTCCATAATGTCGTAGATTTTTCCGCACTTCTCGCATTTAAAATGGATATGCGGTTTTGTCGTTGCGTCATAGCGGAGTTCATCATCCTCTATTTTGACTACTTGTACGAGTCCGTTCTGGACAAAAAGTTTTAGCGTGTTGTAAACGGTCGTCCGCGACAGGGTTGGGTAGTCAGGAGAAAGTGCCGTGTAAACGTCGTCTACGGTTGGATGAATCGGATGCTCGTGAAGATATTCAAAAATCACTGTTCGCTGTATTGATGGGCGTATGCCTTTTTCTTGAATAATTTTGTTGTAATTTACTTCCATAATATACACCGTGCAATAGAAAATATTTAATCTATTATAATATATCACTGTTTCAATTTTTATTCAATATCAAATATGTAATGATTACAAAATAGATTAACAAAAATTCTCTTTACTTATAGGAATGTTTTCGATATATTCATTTGTATAGATAATTTCGGGCTATAGCGCAGCTGGTTAGCGTGCTTGTCTGGGGGGCAAGAGGTCATGGATTCGAATTCCATTAGCCCGATTTTTGGCGACTAAGTCGCCCATTTTTTTATGGAGGTATAATTATGGAAATGAACAGTACTGTTGGGGTTTCTGTAAATGAAAAGAGCCGCTTTCTTGGTCGTACTTATGGCTGGATGGCTTTGGCTTTGTTTATAAGTGCCGCAAGTGCATTTTTGACTACAAATTCAATCACACTTTTGAGACTTTTGTTTGGAACTAGATTCGGTTACATTGTAATGGTTCTTGCAGAATTGGGACTTGTTATGTGGCTTACAGCGTCTATACGTAATCTGTCTGTCACTGCAGCGTCTGTCGGATTCATTGTTTATTCCATTATGAATGGAATGCTGCTTTCTTCTATATTCTTTATGTACAATATTAGCTCCATTGCATCAGCATTCTTGGGTTGTAGCGTTATGTTCGGCGTTATGTGTATTTATGGTGCAAAGACGACAAAAGATTTAACTACAATGGGACGCTACCTTATGATGGCTGTGCTTGGAATTATCGTTGCAAACCTGATTCAGTTCGTAATGTCTCGTTTTACGAATGTGGATTTCTCAATGTTCAACGTCTTGATTTCAATTGTGACTGTCATTGTGTTCACAGGACTTACTGCTTATGATTCTCAGAAAATCCTGCGCACAGCAGAGCGTGCTTATGACAGCGATGATTACAAGAAAGTTGCTATTTTTGGAGCTTTGCAGCTTTACCTTGATTTTGTGAATTTGTTCTTGGCTTTGCTTCGTATATTCGGTAGACGCCGCTAGTTTGCAAAACTAAAGTTTAAAAAACTCCGTCTTTTGAAACTAGACGTTTCTAAAAAAAGTTCGCAGAATTTTAATTCCGCGAACTTTTTTATTTGTACAGCAAGAAAATGGCTGGAACCTTGTCGAATTTTGGCATCTCGCTTTTTTTCCAGTCGCCGATTGTTTTTGTTTTTATAAATTCTTCCTGTGTTGTAATACCAGCTGCTATGCACAGCTTTGTTTCTGCTCTGCAAGTCTTGAGAATTGCGGAGAACATTTTTTCGTTTCTGTATGGAGCTTCTATAAACAGCTGTGTCTGAGACTCCTTGTAGACCTTGTTTTCAAGTTGCTTTATTTTACCTTCTCGCTCACCGTTTTTTATTGGCAGATAACCGTTGAAAGCAAAGTTCTGCCCATTAAAGCCACTTGCCATGAGAGCCATAATCATTGAGTTAGGACCTACCAGCGGAATTACCCTGAGATGCTTTTTATGGGCGATTTCTACAGCCTTTGCACCTGGGTCGCCAATGCAGGGGCAACCAGCTTCTGAAATTACGCCCATAGGCTTGCCTTTTTCTAGCGGCAAAAGAAGCTTGCTTAAATCTGCCTTCTCGTCTGTATGTTCGCTCAGTTCTACGAATGACAATGAATCTAAATCGATGGATTTATCAAGTTTTGCCAAAAAGCGGACGGCACTTTTTCTGCTTTCTACTATAAAATGCTTGATTTCTTTTACTACTGCGCGGTTGTAATCTGGAAGAACCGTTTCTTGCGGTGTGTCCCCTAGCTGAACTGGAATTAAATATAATGCAGGAATCATGCCTATATTATGAGCTGAAATTTATATCTTTGCAATGTGTTTGATTTTTTGCTAGAATCTTTCGCATGTCAAAGAATTTTTCGCTGTTCGGGCTTTTTTTTGCAGCAATATCAGTTTTTATCTGGGGTATCACTTTTGTTTCGACAAAATACTTGCTCCTTTCTTTTTCTTCTTATGAGATCCTTGTTTTAAGATTTTTGCTGGCTTATGCAGGGCTTTGGGCTCTTAGGCCGGGACTTCTACGTCTTTCTGATAAAAAGTGCGAGATTTATTTTTTGCTTGCAGGATTTTCTGGTGTAACATCCTATCAGATCATGGAGAATATGGCGATTGCTTATACTTCGGCATCAAATGTGAGCATAATTGTCTCAATTTGCCCGATTTTTACAGCGATTTTTTTGCAGATTTTTCTAAAAGAGCGTCATCTTACGATGTATTTTAATGTAGGATTTTTGCTCGCAATTTTTGGCGTTGCACTTGTAAGCTTTAACGGTGTTGTGGAATTTCACATGAACCCGAAGGGTGATGTTCTTGCATTTTGTGCCGCTTTGTGCTGGGGTGTTTACTCTGTCTGCGTATCGAAGATTAATGCGCTACGGCTGGACTCAATTCAGGCTACAAGGCGAATTTTCTTCTGGGCGGTGATTTTTATGCTTCCAATCGGGATTTTCTCGCTTACTCGCTTTTGCGGCGTTGGTGCAAGCGCGGTGGAAACCACCGCTGGTGGCACCTCTGCGGTTGGAACCACCGCAGATGCCCAGATTTTGGAGAATATTCGTCTGATTTTTGATAAAACGGTTAATTTGAGACGGTTTTCAAATCCGCTCAATCTGCTGAACCTTGCCTTCTTGGGGTTGGGAGCGAGTGCGTTTTGCTTTGTCGCTTGGAACGTAGCCTGTGAAAAGCTTGGTACGGTAAGAGCTACTGTAGGCATTTATTTGATTCCCGTTGTTACGATTGTTTTCGCCTTTTTTGCTTTGGGCGAGAAAATTTCTTTGATGGGAGCGGTCGGTGCGGTGCTGACTATTGCAGGGCTTTTTGTAAGTGAGATAAAGAAGAATTAGTATGTTTCCACCTTTTCCACAAAAAAAAGCGGCAGCTATCCTCAATGATTTGGTTCATTCTCTTGATTCTGGTTGTGTACGGCTTGTTCAGGTGTCAAGACCGAGCGAAGAACGCAAGAATCAAGGTGTAATGCTCGGTGTTTTGGTTTGCAGGGATTCTGACGGCAACGAAGTGAGCCTTGTCACTAATTCTGGAAACGCCAAAAAATTGCTCTGTGATGATTTTTGCAATATGGTGGTGGTTCCGCCTATTGCTTCTAATGAAGAGATTGAGCGTGCCCTTTCTGATAATGACAGGGAGATTCATGAAATTACAGAAAAGCTTGAGTCGGCTCAAAATCAGCAGCCGTCAATTCTTACGGATTCTGATTTGCAGCATTTACGTAAGCAGAGGGATTTGCTTTGTGCCCGCTCGCTGGAAAAAGTGTATGATTTGTATAATTTTCATTGCATAGATAGTAAAATCCGTTCTTTAAAAGAAATTTGTTCTGAATACAACGGTGGAAAGTTGCCTCCAACAGGAACTGGTGACTGCTGTGCACCAAAATTGTTCGACTATGCTTTTGCAAACAACCTTGTGCCGCTTTCCCTTGCGGAGACTGCCTATCCAGTCGTGAGCGGCGGGACTGGCTCTGCTGCTTGCGTAAAAACAGATTTGCTTTTGACTTCGCCGTGTGATGAGCGGTGTGGAATACTCTTGCCTGCGATGCTTGGCTTGCGGATTTTGTACCGCGACGATTCGATTTGCGTTGTGAACAAACAGTCCGGGCTTTTGAGCGTACCTGGCCGTGGAGAAGACAAGCAGGACTGCATAGAGTCCAGATTCAGGCGGCTTTTTCCTGAGAGCGTTGAGATTAAGCAGCCTGCCGTCCATAGGCTTGACATGGAGACTTCTGGCGTTATGATTCTTGCCTTTACAAAGTCTGCTCACCGAGAGCTTAACAGGCAGTTTGAGGCTAAGGAAGTGCAGAAAGAATATGTTGCACTTTTGGACGGAGTATTGCCAAAACTAGGAATTTCACAGCACGGCGAGATGGAGCTTTTCTTTCGGCTTGATATTGATAATCGTCCTCACCAGATTTGGGACAGGAAAAACGGAAAGTCCGCCATTACCGAGTGGAAAATATTGTGCGTGGAACGGTATCACGCACCTGATGGAACAACCCGCAATGCTACTCGCGTACTCTTTTTGCCGCATACAGGGAGAACTCATCAGTTACGGCTTGCCAGTGCTGATTCACATGGCTTTGGGGTGCCGATTATTGGTGATACTCTTTACGGGCATTGCGACAAGGACGAGCGACTCATGCTTCATGCCCGCAAAGTGATTTTCACGCATCCTGTGACTGGCGAACGAATGACGATTGAATGTGCACCTGAGTTTTGAACAAGTTGTTAAACAGAAGGCTCCTTACTTTTTCTTTGTTCGTGAATTTGCTATAATATAATCCCGTATGAAAAACGGATTTGATAATGATAAGTATCTGCGGATACAGTCTGAGCACATTAAAGAACGGATTGCCAAGTTTGGCAATAAACTTTATCTAGAATTTGGCGGCAAATTATTTGACGATTATCACGCAAGCCGCGTTCTTCCTGGGTTCCAGCCAGATTCAAAATTAAAAATGCTGATGCAGCTCGCCGACATGGCTGAGATTGTCATTGTAATTAGTGCAGTTGATATTGAGAAAAACAAGGTTCGTGGCGATTTGGGTATCACTTATGACAAAGATGTGCTGCGACTTAGAGACGAGTTTCAGAATCTTGGTCTTATGGTTGGTTCTGTCGTAATCACACATTTTAAGGGACAGGAAGGTGCAAAGGCTTTCAAACGAAAGCTGAAGAGACTTAACATAAACTGTTATTATCATTATATGATAGCAGATTATCCAAATAACGTGGCTTTGATTGATTCGGACGATGGCTACGGAAAAAACGACTATGTTGAGACATCTCGCCCTCTCGTTGTTGTTACGGCTCCTGGTCCTGGTAGTGGCAAAATGGCTGTTTGTTTGAGCCAGCTTTATCAAGAGCAGAAGAGGGGAGTAAAGGCTGGTTACGCGAAGTTTGAGACATTCCCTATTTGGAACCTGCCATTGAAGCATCCTGTGAACCTTGCCTACGAGGCTGCCACAGCTGATTTGAACGACGTGAACATGATTGACCCGTTTCATCTTGAGGCTTATGGTGAGACGACTGTAAATTACAACCGAGATATTGAGATTTTCCCTGTTTTGAATGCGATTTTTGAAGGAATCTATGGCGAGAATCCTTACAAGTCACCGACTGATATGGGCGTAAATATGATTGGTTACTGTATTTTTGACGATGAGGCTTGTCGGGAGGCTTCAAATCAAGAGATTATTCGCCGCTATTACAATGCCGTTGATAATTTGGTCGAGGATAAGGGATCTGAAAACGAAGTCAATAAAATTGCCCTTTTGATGAAACAGGCTAAAATTGCTCCAGAGGACAGAAAAGTTGTCGTTCCCGCAAATGAGCGCGGTGCAAAGGCTGGCGCACCTGCGGCTGCAATCGAGCTTACTGACGGTACAATCATTACTTCTGAGACGTCAAATCTTTTGGGTACTTGCGCGGCTTTGATTTTAAACGCTACGAAATATCTCGCTGGAATTGACCACAAAGTAAAGTTGATTCCGAAAGACATGATTGAGCCTATTCAAGATATGAAAATCAACTACCTAAAAGGTAACAATCCGCGTCTGCACACGGATGAGGTTCTTGTCGCACTTGCGATGCTTTCTCCTACAAATGAAAACTGTAAGAAAGCTATAGAGCAGCTTCCTAAGCTGAACGGTTGTCAAGTTCATACAACCGTCATGCTTTCTGAAGTTGACAGAAAGATTTTTAAGAAGCTTGGCGTGAACGTTACGATGGAGCCTGTCCTTAAAAAGAGCAGGCGAAAGTAATTAGCAGGGCGAATGTCAAGTTTTGATTTCTGAGACTTGACATTCGAGCTAATAGCCAATTTCATGAAGCACGCTTTCAATTAATCTTGCGTTCTTTATAGAGAATTCATCGTTTACAAATGGTTTTTCTCCATTTAGAATGCAAGAGCCAAGCTGCTCTATTTCAAGGGAATAATTTTGCGGAACTTCGATTTTTCGCTCCGTAACGCCGTCTTGTGTGAAAATCTGGTAGCTCAGATTTCCTGCCTGATTATACTCAACGTCAGAGCGAATGCTTCCCTTTGTTCCATGGATATAAAGGCGGTCAAAGCGAGAATTTGAGTTCTCTCCTAAAATCATTCCGACATTGAAAGAGGCTCTTGCACCGTTCTTGAATCTGACAAAACCTGTGGTAATGTTGTCAACGCCTTTGTCAGAGAATTCGGCACAGGCTTTTACATCTGTAACATCAGAATCAATAACAGAAAGAATCATTGTCGTGCAGTAGCATCCCAAATCGTAGAAAGCTCCGCCGCCCAAATCTTTGTACAATCGGATATCCTCTTTGTAGCCCTGTGTAACGAATGCTGTGTCCACAAAATCTACGTCACCAATAATTCCACTTTTTATGTCTTCTTTAAGGGATTTTATGTAAGGACTGTGAAGATAGGCATAGGCTTCCATTAAGTTTACACCATTTTCTTTTGCTACGGCGAACATTTCTGCAGCTTCGGCTGTGTTGAGGGCAAGTGGCTTTTCACACAAAACGTGTTTTTTTGCTCTGAGGGCTTTTATGACCCATTCTTTGTGAAGATTGTTCGGCAACGGAATATAGATTGCCTGAACGTCCTTGTCTGCCAAAAGCTCTTCGTAGCTTCCATAGGCTTTTTGAAAGCCATATTCAGAGACGAAAGATTTTGCTTTTTCAAGAGTTCTGCCTGCGATAGCATACAATTCAGCATTCTTAGCAAGTTTGATACCTGGTATCGTCGCCCATCGAGCGATATTTGCAGTACCCAAAATTCCCCATTTTATTTTTTGCATAGCGTTCTCCAATTGATAATTTGCTTTTTGCTCTCTTCCAAAACTGAAATCACTTTATCGCACCAAGCGTCAAATTCCTCATCTAAAATCTGACAATCTGGATGACTCTGAACATAATCCAGAGCAATCCGAACGCCGTCATGGAATGGAACTTTTGTTGTCATTTGAGGAACAAGCCGCTTAAGTTTTGAATTGTCGAAAACAACTGAAACTGATTTGTCACCTGTCAAGCTGCCTTCAAAATCAAAACCAAATTTATCGCCGACTGAACTTAGATAATCCGAAGCAACATGATAGGCGTTCAGTTTTACGCCCAAAGCGTCGGCAATCGTCTGGTAAATTTGATTCCATGAAAGAACTTCGTCGCCAGTAATTTGAAAAGCTTCTCCGATTGCGTGGAGGTTCAGCATTAGTCCTATAAAACCTGTTGCAAAATCACTGTTAAAAGTAACATGCCAAAGGGATGTTCCATCACCTTGGATGATTACAGGTTTTCCGTCCATCATACGCTTGATGACCTGATAAAACCCCTTTTTGCCGTGAACGCCAAGAGGTATGTGACGCTCGTCATAAGTGTGGCTGGGGCGGACAATCGTTACAGGAAAACCTTCTTCGCGGTATTTTTTGAAAAGGAATTCCTCGCATGCAATTTTGTTTCGTGAATATTCCCAATGAGGGTTAGAAAGAGTCGTGCCTTCTGTAATCACATAATTTGCAGCTGGCTTTGCATAGGCAGATGCCGAGCTGATGTAGATATATTGTTTTATCTTACCGTTGAAGAGCCTAAAATCACGTTCCACTTGTTCTGGCACAAAACCTATGAATTCGTTCACAACATCAAATTCCATTCCAGAAAGTTTTTTACGGGTATCTTCCTCATCAGAAATATCGCAGACGATTTGATGAACATTGGAAGGAACTTCGTTTGCCCTGTTTCCTCTGTTCAAAAGCCATATTTCCCAGTCAGGACGAGATGCAAGTTCCTTTACAATAGCGGAGCTGATTGTTCCTGTTCCGCCTATAAACAAAGCCTTTGATTTAGCCATATATTTCTCCAAAAAAAAATTACTACTTTTGAGAATAAGCCTACTTTTTTATTAAAGAAAGTTCGTTTTTATTGAAAACTGCCCGTTTTTTGCTATTAGCCCTAATAATCCCAGCCTTGATGCCCTACAAGTTTTTTATATTTTTCTGGAACTGTTTCATCCTTAGTATATCGAATATACGATAAATTCGCTAAATTATTTAATAAATCAAAATCTGTAAATGAGGTGTTATATAAATCGATTTTTTCAAGGTCTGTTAATGTGGATAAGAAATCAAATTGATTAACTTTTAAATCCGAAATATTTAAGTCTTTTAACGTCTTCATATCTGATAAAGAGTCTAAATTCCGTAATTTTGTCATCCATATCCATAAGACTTCAATATTTGGCAAACCTTCCTTAATTCCTGCAAGATTTTTTAACTTTGTTTTTTCAGCAAAAAGCATTTTCAATTTTGGAAGAGGCAAAATATCTTTTATTTCTTCTATATTTGTATTTCGTATTCTTAAAACTTCAAGAGAAGGATGATTTGCAATGGGTGAAAAATCTGTAATAGATGTTGCTCCGTTTATATTTAACTCTTTTAATTTTTTCAGTTCTTTTATATATCCTATATCATTTAATTGTTTTGGATTTATCAAATATAACTTTTCCAAATTTGGAAATATTTTTAAAGAATCCAATGAAACAAAATTTGAGGTTTGGCATCCAATTTGTAATGTTCGTAAAGAATTTATATTGTTCCATGACGGAAGTTCTGAAATTGAATTGAAACCCAGAGTTAAATCTTCAAGATTTTGTGGCAAATATTTTACTGACAAATAATTTTTCTCCGATAATGATAATCTCCTTAAACTGTCCATGTTTTTTAACAGGCATGCTGGCAAGTCCATGTTAATATTATAAAGACCAAGAGATATTAAAGATTTAAGCTTTGAAATCACATCAATATCAGATTGAATCTTTGTTTTGGCGAGAAAATACAAATATTTTAATCCAATGACATTTTCTAAGCCTTTTAAGGTTTTGATTGTCATCGTAGAATTTGTAGTTCCAAAACAAATTGTTTCTAGATTTTTAAATTTTTGTAAAGGCTCAAAAGTTTCTATTCCTTTTGTAGTCAGTATTTGTATTTCTTTTATATTATCTATATTTTCAGGAACTTCATTATTAAAAAAATATTCCCAATTTTTAAATTCATTTATTCTTAATTTATATTCTTTAATGGTCATAATTTTCCTTTAAGAGCCTATAGTACGGCGTTCGTGTAACTGGTTGTACCGCAGCGGGCTTGACTTGCAGTCCGCTTTGAACTTCTTGTTATACGAGTACAGTTTGCTTCTTTGCAATAGCGATATGTTCTTTTTCTGAATTCTTAGCAAGAAGATATACACAATATTGATTCATGCTTACGCCTTCTTTTTTTGAATCTTCGGCGAGAGTTTTGTGTAAAGATTTTGGGAGACGAAGCTTGAACTGGCCTGAATATGAATCTGCAGTTTCTGGTTCTGCAATTTCAATGCCGTCTTCAATGGCGGCTTTCAACCATTCTTTTTTGGCGTCTTCGGCATTAGCAACAACCTCGGCAATGGTTTCACCGCAAGTAATACAGCCAGGAAGTTCTGGATATGAAGCGACGAATCCTGATTCTTCTGTATCTGGAATTATTTCCAATTTGTAAGGTAATTTCATATATTCTTCAAAAGTTTTCATATCAGTCCTCCTTTTTCTTGTTTGCTTCTTCTGCTTCAACTATTTCTTTTACCATTCTTACATAAACGATTTTTATCGGTTCATGGTTCGGAATGGTAATAGGATTACAACCGGGTTTTCGGAAAGTATAATGACTACTACCGCTTCTTGGTTGTGATGCAACATATCCATAACTTTGCAGGATTTTACACAGTTCTGCAAACCGCATATTCTTATCAAGCGATTTTATCTTGCTTAATAACTTTTCCCATTGTGTCATGATTATATTATAAGTGGTGTTATATATGGTGTCAAGATTTATTTTAAGTGGCGTAAAGCTGCGTTCTGCCGATACCTTGCGCACCCCCTAAACTTAGAAGATTCAATACTTTCAGCAAGCTTGACTTGCTGAAAGTATGTTCCTTTAATTTTCTTCTAACAAGTTTATAACGTCTGAAGATTT
>CADCRJ010000056.1 GCA_902803735.1 uncultured Spirochaetaceae bacterium | reverse complement strand
TTGTCACCTACGTCAACAACATCGTAAAGACCACAGTTCTCCAAACCTTCGGCGTAAACAATCGGTCCGCTGATTCGAGTTATTTTACCTTCAACCAATTCACTCATGATGGCAAGTTTCCTCCGAACAAAGTTGATGCAAGCTTATAACTATATGTATCCTTTATTTCGCGCACAATCTGATCTATTGTCAGACGGATACGAACCTTTTTATCTTCACTGTCAAGAATAAGCCCCTCATGGACTGTATTTCCATAAGCTGCCGTCTCACCAGATTTCTCAAACGTAGTTTCATTGACAGAAACAACGGAAATATGGTGTTTTTCAAGAAGTTTCTTCACAGAATCACTTGAAAAACCAAATACCGAAACAGAAAAGCGTGTCTCAAACGTATTTTTCTGAACATCTATTAATTTTTTTTCTATAAGTTCAAGACGTTTTTCTGAGCCGATTTTCTGCAAATATTCATTAAATGCATCAGAAACTGAGGATGCATAAAATGATACCAAAAAACGCTCTTTTTCAAGAGGAAGAGATGCGTCTGTATTTTTCTCAAGCTGATTTATCTTCGATTTATAATATTCCGATTTTTTCTCAAATGTATCCTTTACACGGTCGTCAACAGAAGCCAGAATTTTCTCACATTCATCAGCTGCGTTAGCTAAAATTTTCTCAGCCTTTTTCCGTGCATCAGCTTCTATTTCTTTATCAAGGATTTCGGTGGATCGTAACTCTTCCATTTCTTTTTTCCAAACCTAAAACTGATGTTTTTCCGACAAACGAAAAAACATCCTCAAAAAACGCCAGTCTCAGCTGTGTAAAAACACAAAAGAAACCTATTATACCTGAATGCCGACAGCTTCTCGGATAGAATCAGAAAGAGATTTTTTTCCTTTCAGATGTCCACGAATTCCAGGTATCTCAACAATAAGCGGATACTGAGCTCCTCTCTGCCAAGCAAGAACTTCGTCTTCAAGCATAGAGGAGACTTCTTCCGTCAGTATAAGAACTTTTGGTTTTTCAGAAACAGGCACAACAGAACCACCGCCATAACCTGTGATTTTATTGAACGACTCCAACGCCTCATTTCTGTTTACAGCGATTGCGCCATCAACACCTACAAGCTTGAATGCGATAACTAATTCTCTTTCACCTATAACAAAATATTCCAAAATGCTCTTCCTGATTTTTACAAAATTATAATCAAAAGTGCAACAAGGAATCCCCAAAGACAAATACCTTCAGCAAGACCTACGAACGGCAAAGCTTTTCCAGAAAGCTCGGCATTTTCGCTCATTGCACCCATAGCAGCAGCACCAATTTTTCCTACAGCAAGTCCACCCGCAATACAAGCAAGACCTACAGCAAGACCCGCAGCAATATACTTTACAGCGCCTGAGCTAGCAGCAGAATCAGCATTCTGAACTTCTGGAGCAGGAGGAACAGGAGCTGGTCCTGAATGTGGTACATTCTGTACAACTGGTGTCTCGGCAGCCTGAGCAGCAACTGTTTCCTGTGCAACAGCACCAAATACAGCAAAACAAAGCAATGCTGCGGCAACTGACAAAATCTTCTTGTTCATAACAACCTCACAAATTATTTATATTCAAACGCAAACGGCTTAAATTCCCGTCCCGTTTCATTGAAAAACTTAGAGAAGAACTCGTAATACTGCAAACGTATAACCTGAATTGCAACAATCATACCTTCGAGCACTACGACAATTAAATTTCCAGCCAAGAGCACAGCGATTCCGGCAGGTCCCGCCATTTCTGTCAGCGTAGAAATTATAAGACCAAGTACGGCATGAGCCAATGCAAAAGCACCAACTCGGATAAAACTTATTGAGTTTGAAAGATAGCTTATTACAACCTCAAGAATTTCTACGACACCCTCGATGATTGCAGTTCCAACACCGTTCTCAAGTATAGGACGCTTACCTTCAATCAATTTGCCCAAAGGCTCTGCAAAAGCCGTACAAATCAAAGTTACACAAATCACAATCCAATCACAGACTGATATAGCATGATGGAACGCTGCAATCCTTATTACAAGCCCAACTACATACCAGAAGAAAAGAGAACCAGAAATACCATTTTTTCCAAAGATAGCCTTTCCAGGACGCTTCAACGTGAACTGGTTTATTATATTAACAATAAGTCCGATTGAGTTTATAAAGAAGCCAACAGAAACAGTAAATCCAAAGAAAATAAACATATTTATGATGGATTTTTTTCCAGCATTCGGCATAAGATGCAGTATCTGGTCACGTGGCTCACCAAAAAAGCCAGTCAGGAATCTTGAAACAGGCTGCAAGATTTCTTCATTACCAAAGAATTCACCAGTCAATATTCCCATTATCATACTGGATGTACCAATGGCCATAAAAATCGGGGCAAACTTATTCCAGCTACCAACTTTTACAACCTTAAACGCCATTAAAAGTCCCAACAGAAGGAACACGAATCCTTGACCTGCATCTCCAAACATAATACCGAACAACAGCGTAAAGAAGAGAGCAACAAAAGGAGTCGGGTCAATAACACCGTAAACAGGAGAGCCATAACTGAAAATCAGACGCTCAAAAGCACCAACGAATTTACCATGCTTCAAATGAACAGGAACAGTCTCACGCCCTTGAATAACGGACGGAACCTCCTGAGGCTGGTAAACACGGATTGCAATTCGTCCCTCACTCAAAGAATCCAAATCTTTCATCATTACATGGCTGTCCTTCTCAGGAATCCAACCGGTTATACGATAAACAAGATTAGTTGATTCAAGATTATTCTGCTTCTCTACGATCTGAGAACCAATAGAGAACGCTGCAAGCAAAGCCTTCAACTGCTCGGCGTGAGTTTTAGCAAGATTCTCTTTTTCTTCGGTTATATGAGCTACATTATGCTCAGCAGAGTCAAGCTCAGACTTCAATGTAATAAGGACATCATCAGGAACGCCCTTAAAATCTTTTGGAATCTCCAAGTTCACAAATCCGAAGCGTTTAAGCTCAGAATCAAGAGCAAAACGGGCTTTTTTAGAAGCTGCGGCAAGTATTTTTGAACTGTCATCTCCCAGCGGAATAATAACGGCTCGGTCACCAACAGCAAGCTTAAGGTCTGCAATATTCTGCGGATCAATTTTTCCAATTCTCAGGGACAAGAATGAAAGATGATCAAGCTCCTCAAAAGAAACCTTAAGATTCGCAAACGAGCGAGCTTCTTCCTCAGCTTCTTTTACACGCTTAAGTTCAGCGGCGGCTTCAAGCTCACGGTGACGCAATTCATCGACT
>CADCRJ010000055.1 GCA_902803735.1 uncultured Spirochaetaceae bacterium | reverse complement strand
GCGCAAGAGAGCTTGACTTCCGTGTTCGGAACGGGAACGGGTATTTCCTCTCCGCTATGGTCACCGGCAATTATTAACTGATTTAGGACGCTTCCTATTGAGAAGCGGTGATAATGAATATATCAGAACAGCTTATTTGTGTCAACAGATTTTTCTTTTTTCTGCAATTTTTTTTTACTACTGAACAACAGACTTGTACCAGTCCAAAAAAGTACGCCCAGAATCAGGAATTTTATCATCAATCTCTACCCAGCAATGCTCTCGAGATTCAAGCTCAATGTTGACAGAATCCTTGCAGAATTTTTTTAAAAGCCGACCAGTTTTATAGCCTTGCTCATAAATTCCTTTGTCATATTTTGAAATTTTCCAGTAAAAACGAATTGGAAGTATTCTCAAAAGCTCAAAAAAAGATGGCTGATAGTAGCCGCTTCCTGAGATAACAGCCTTGAACAAACCTGGCTCATAACAGGCAAGCTTAACAACAAATTCCGCACCTTGCGAATGCCCAAAACCAATTATACACTTTCTATCAATACATTCGTTTTTCAGGAGCAGATTCTGGATAATCAGGCTTACGTCATGGCAAGTCGAATAATAGTCGCCACGAGAAAGAAGAACAAGTACCGCAGATTTTTTTACGTTCTGCAACTTTGGATCAATTAACATTCTGCCAAATTGTCCACGTGAGGAGTATTTTGCACAAGAACCATGAAAAGCAACAATCAGAGGAAGTTTTGCAGCCGAATTATGCCTGTCATTTCTAAATTCTTTTGGAATATAGAGATAATATTCAAATCCCGCGGGAACTTTTTCATAAAACCAAACAGAATCATCAAAATTCTTTGTAGTCCAATAGTAGTCCGCATCGAAATTCAAGGCAAAATCTTCTCTAAAATTTTGCTTTACAAGAAAAAACAATGCGCATATCACTATCAGAGCAAAAAACGCAAGCAATGTGATTTTTATAGATTTTCTCATAAAATCCTCCGCACAAAAAGTACGCAATTTAAAGTATATCACAGAAAATTTCTCTTGCAATTTAATTGAATTTATCTGACAATTTATACAAAGGTTTTTAAGCTTGTTCTGGAATTTTCCTTATATAAATTTCACTCCCCCAGAACAGCGCTAGCAAAAATTTCCTCCGACATGAGACAAAACTGTCAAGGAGAAAATCATGAAAATGCAAAAAACACCTGTACTCTTGCTAGCTTTTTTACTCAGTTTTTTAGCAAGCGGTATAGCAACAGCAGGTTCAAAATCAACAAAAGTCGATGAGCAAATGCGTATAAGCGCATATAAAGATGGATGGTTCTCTCAGGAAAACTGGTGTCTGTATGCTTCGGTACGTCCAGAAGGTACTGATTTATGGGAGCCGCCTCCACCACCAACAGCAATGCAGCAAGGCTGGGACAGCTACAGAGACTCTTGGGGAAAAGGCAGTACATCATGGCAGAAAGGCAAGCAGATTCCGTCAGATGCAGAGATTTCGCAAATTGTCAAAGACCTAGACAAGCACTAGTAGGGCGAATGTCGAGTTTTGATTTCTGAAACTTCGTTTCTGCGTATTTTACCTTTTGAAACTCGACGTTCGACCTAGTATTCTGTTCTGGATCCCCTGTAAGGAGGTGCGATTATGGAAGAACAAAAGGAAAATCAGAAAGGATCTCTTCTATTTCTGATTTTTATAATTGTAGGCTTTATATTTGCAAGTATTGGAGCAGGTTTTGCACTTTATACTCAGCACCTCAAAAAGGTCTGCTCAGAGAGCGTGACGGCAACAGTTGTAGAGAATGTCAGAATTGCGGGCACCACTAACCGCGGTCACACAAAGAGAGGAGCAACCTACGCCCCTGTTTTTGCATACACCTACAATGGGGAGAATTATATAAGGCAAAGCAACAGCTCATCTTATCCGCCAAAGTTTTTTGAGGGAGAAGAGGTTGAAATCTTATTGAATCCTGAAAATCCAGAGCAGTACTATGCACCAGAAGACGATACAATAAAGATTCTTTATATTGTATTTATTTCGCTTGGCTCGTTTTTTATGATTTTTCCGCTCATTCTGCTTATAGGAATTTCCAGCGGAAAATTGCAATGTGTTTCTGTAAAAGAAACTAGAACCTATGTAATAGGCAAAAAATCTTAGGGTAAACTCTGTAAATGCAACGCTGTGTAATTATTGGAGCCTCTGCAATTGCGGATTATAAAAGAATCCGCAGTTTTTTGCATGATGATGATTTTTTCATTGTCTGCGACGGAGGCTTGAACCATATAGAAAAATTAAATATCTCCCCAAATCTTATAGTCGGTGATTTTGACTCTCACGAGAATCCGAATCTAAAAACAGAGACAATCGTTCTGCCTTGCGAGAAGGATG
Source organism: uncultured Spirochaetaceae bacterium (assembly GCA_902803735.1). GTDB lineage: Bacteria > Spirochaetota > Spirochaetia > Treponematales > Treponemataceae > Treponema_D. The sequence goes on along the minus strand of CADCRJ010000055.1, from coordinate 7,248 downwards.
ACACGGATTCTGTGTTTGCGTTAAAAACCGCAATATCCAGAGGTTTCAAAGACTTTTTGTTCATTGGTATGCTAGGGTTACGACTTGACCACAGTCTAGGAAACCTTTACATGCTCTTAAAATGCCATAAAGAAAAGCTTTCTGCTTGTATGCTGGACGATTATTCCGAGATTCAGCTCGTAGGCAGCAAGCCCGTCTTTATAGAAGACAAATACGCTTACTTCTCCCTGCTGAATATCAACGGCAAGGCACGCGGAATCACGATAAAGAACGCAAAGTACCCACTTACAAACGGAATTATAGAATCTGACTACCAGTACGGAATAAGCAACGAAGTTCTAAAAGGAACAACTGCTGAAGTTTCTGTACATGAAGGCGAGCTTTTGCTTGTCAAAGTGTGGAAGTAACTCTTTGCTAAAAATTCATAAACTCGCTGTACTCATTCACCTCGTCAAGCCCCAAATCTCGCTTTTTTGTACTGAAGAAAACCTTGATACGGCTCTTGCGCACTTTCTTTTCGCTCATTACAAGCGAATAAAGCACAGGTATAAAGAACAAAGTAATGAACGTAGAGCTTGTAAGCCCACCGACAACGGCAACGCCAATCGGCTGTACCATGCCAGAACTTCCGCTCGTAGAGAAGCACATAGGAAGCATTCCCAAAATCGTTGTTAGCGTCGTCATAAGAACAGGACGCAAACGGCTTGCACCGGCTTCTAAGCAAGCCTCCTTTAGCTTCATGCCACGGTCAATGAGCAGGTTCGTATAGTCCACAAGGATAATACCATTATTTACGACAATTCCTACAAGCATTATGATTCCTACTGCGCTGACCATACTGAACGCTTGCCCCGAAATCTTGTATATGAACACTACGCCAATAACAAGGAACGGAATCGTACACAAGTTAATAAGCGGTGCCTTAAAACTTTCATAAGTACCAGCCATAACGCCAAAAACAAGCAATACAGCCATTATAGCAATGTATTTGTAAGTATTTGCCTGTTCTTTTGTATCTTTCAAAGTTCCCTCGTAGACAATCGTAACGCCATCAGGAACAACAAACGAGGAGGCGATGCCTTTTTTTATGTCTTGCTCAACATCGTAGTCGTTGCGGTCTCCTGTGTTATCAGCACTTACCGTTACAACGCGAGTTTGGTTTGAACGCCTAATAGCAACAGGTCCCAAGCCTTTCTTTACTTTGGCAAAATTGGCTACGCTGACCATGCCTCCGCTCCCCCTCACGTAAATCTGCTCAAGGTCGCTTACGCTACGTCGGTCTTCGGGTCTGTACATAATTACAAGGCTGTATTCCTTGCCATTGGAACGATATGTCGTAGCCGTTACGCCATTTATGGCATAGTTAATTTCCTTTGCGACAGTCTGAACGTCAACACCAAAGGAATATGCTCTCTGACGGTCAATCTCAATCTCTACTTCTGGCAATCCCTCCTCCGTATCAATGCTGACCTCCCCAATATCAGGGATTTTCTCCATTACAGCGCGGGTCTGACTTGCAACCTTCAAAGCTTGATTAAGGTCATCCGAACGTATTCTAAGAACAAAACTGCTTCCAGTCATCTGTCTTGCCGTCCCCTGACTGAAATAAAACCTTGCGCCCGCAAAATCATTAAAATGAGTACGCAACTTTTTCTGAATCGTATCGCTGTTATCAATCTGAAGGTTAGACTTTGGCAAATTTATCTGTATCGAGCCTTTATAAGCGGAATTGTTTCCACGCCCAGTTCCAATCGACGTAATTACAGTCTTATAGCCCTTAATCTCTTCTTTACAGATTTTTTCAAAAGCTTTGAGAACCGCAGTCGTCTCGGTTAAATTCGTGCCAATCGGCATCATAAGATTGAGTGTAACGCTGTCATCCCGTCCACCAGTCATCATATTTATACGCATCGTTGGGATAAAAACAAGGGAAACAAAGAGAGCGCATACGCAAATAAGAACAGTCAAAGCCCTGTGCCGCAATGCTTTACCCAAAAATTCCCTGTATATGCGGGTCACAATATTAAGCGGAACATCAAGAGCACCATAGAAAGTACGGATAAAATGCGTTTTTATAGGTTTTTCCTTACGGTTTGTAAGCGGAAAGAATTTTCCCGCAAGTACAGGCACAAGAAAGCAAGCCACAAACAAGGACGAGACAAGGGCTATAACCACAGTAAATATTATTCCCTTGAACATTTGCCCCATTCTTCCCAAATCTTTTATAAAGAACAAGAATGGAATGAATACGCAGATTGTAGTAAGGTTGCCCGAAATTACGGACATAAACATCTCGGAAGAACCTAGAACCGCCGCAACTTTTGGCTTTGCACCCCTCGTGCGATAAACGTAGATGTTCTCAATCATAACGATAGATGCGTCTACAATCATGCCGACGCCAAGAATAAGTCCTGTAAGGGTCATAAGATTCAAAGTGATTCCGGCAAAATTCATGCACAAGAGCGTTATAAGAATGGAAAGCGGTATTGAAATTGCAATAATCATCGTAGACTTACCTGATTTTAGGAACAAAAACAAGATAATTACGGCAAGAATAAGCCCCGTGTACGCACTGCTCAACAGCGTGTTTATAGTGTCCCTGATTGAATCAGACTGGTCCATTATAATTTCAAGCGAAATATCGCCAGGCAGGATATTACGGATTTCATCAAGCTTTTTGTAAATTTCGTTCGCAACAGTTACGGTATTTTTTCCTGATTGCTTTGTCACACCGACGTAAATTCCAGGCTCGCCGTTAATGTAAACCTCGCTGGTCCTGTCTTTATAACCAAGATAAGCAGTACCTATGTCCGAGAGCTTTACGACGTAGTTGTTCAAAGTAGTGATTACGGTGTTATTCACCTCATCAATATTAGAGAATTCACCAGTTGTACGGATTGTATAGTCCCTTATGCCCTCCGTAATTTTACCACCACCAAGCTCCAAATTCTGCTTTGCAAGAGCCGAATAAACAGAAGTCATCGTAAGCCCGTAAGCTGCAAGCCTGTTCTGCGATATGTCTACGCGAACAATTTTCTCCCGTCCGCCGTAAACACCTGCCTCCGCAACTCCGTTAGCTTGCTCCAGCAGGTCGAGGATAGAATCTTCGGCAAGGATTTTAAGGTCATCGTTAGAACGATTGCCTCGAACAGCAATCAGCATAATCGGGAATGAATCTGCGTTCATCTTCATTATGGCAGGAGTCCCTGCGTCATCTGGCAAACTTCTTCTCACCCTGTCAATCTTATCGCGGATATCATTTGTGACTTCGTCCAAATCTGTGCCGTAATTGAATTCCAGCGAGATAGAAGAAGACCCCTCGCTGGATGTTGACGAAAGCTTTTTTAGTCCACTTACAGAGACAAGCTGACCTTCCAGTATTTTTGTCAAAGACTTCTCAACAGATTCTGGTCCCGCATTCGTATATGAAGTCCTGATTGTTATATTCGGGTTCTCAATGTCCGGAAAAAGACTTATTGCAACATTTTTAAGAGTGAACAAGCCCATTATTCCTAAAAGTGCAAAAACAATCAGGGTCAGGACAGGATGCTCAAGGGTAGATTTACTTATGCTCATTAGATTCTCCCGACGCAGACTCTTGGCTTAGGTCCTGTATTTTTGAGCCATCTGCAAGAGATGTCTGCCCTTGAACGACAACCCGCTCACCAGCAACCAAGCCGCTCGTAATCTGAACAATGCCGTCAACAGCTTTGCCAATGGTAACTTCCCGCTTTGTTACGGTCGAATCCCCATTCACAGTAAAAGCGTAGTATTTATCGCCGTTCTGAACGAGGGAATTGAGCGGCATGACAATCTCTCCGGCATAATCCTCTGTAAAAAGCACGACTTTTGCAAACATACCTGCATTCACACGAGAATCACGCTCATCGAAAAGCAGGACAATATCTTTTGTGCGGCTTTTTGAGTCAACCACAGGACTCACACGGCTAACTTTTGCAGGAAACACGACATCAGGATAAGCCTCAACGCTAACATGGGCTTTAAGCCCTGTCTTCAGGACAGAAACAAAACGCTCAGGAACGCTTGCTGTCACTTGCAAATTATTTATATCGCCAATTATAGCGATTGCAGTATTAGTGTTTACCGTCGTTCCATTTTCAAGGGGTTTTGTAATTATGCTTCCTGAAATAGGAGCATAAACAGGGCTTTGTCTGTAATACTCTCCAGGAACATTAGGATCTACATAAGCGATTATCTCCCCTTTACGTACTGTAGAGCCGAGCATAACTCTGGTAGAGATAATTTTTCCAGAAACATCAGGAAACACAGAAACTGAATTACGGCTCTCAACCTCGCCATTCGTAGAAATATAACCATGCAAAGTTTCGACTTGCAACTGCTGGGTTTTTACAGGAACAACCGTTCCGCCACCCCTGCCGCCAGCAGGAGCCGCATTTTTTTTGCCGTAACTGATTTGATACACGGCAACAGCCGTTGCAGCAATCGTAATGATAATGACGGCAAAAGCCAAATATTTAGGTTTATTTGAATTCTTGTTCAATTGTTCCACCCCTTGCACTTGAAAGCGTTCCAAACGGAACCCCTATAGTTTTTTCCAAATTCAGTATTTCTTTTATAAGTGCGTAAATCTCGCTTTTTAACGCGACTTGTGCACTCAGCAGAGACTTGCTTGCGTTCTGAAGCGTAAGCAAGTCTTTTGTTCCATGATTGTATGCTTCCTGAGTCATTGAATAAGAGCGTGAAGCAAGCTTAACGTTCGCCTGATTAGAAACTATCGAAGCCTGCCTCTGCTTTATAGAACGCAAAGAACTGTCTATGCTGAGTTTAAATGTCTTTTTGGCATTTTTTAGCTGAAGCTCGTAATCTTTCTGGCTGTCTTTTGCCAGCCGTATGTTCTCAGCCCTCACAGACCAAGGCAAAAGCCCATCCAGAGGAATAGAGACCGACAATGAAACGGAGCTTGTTTTTTCCTCGCTTCTACCATCAGATTTCAGCTCCGTCCAAGTATCCCCAAAATTCCAGCCAGCATTAACAGACGGACCATAAGCAGAGAATCTAGATGCGAGAACGGAATTTCTCGCTGTTTTTATTGAAAGCTCCAGCTGCTTTATTTCGCTTGAATTTACGGAATCCATGTCAAGGGCAATCTCATCAAGGGTTAACTCATCATCAAGATTTCCTTTAAACTCTATTTCTTCGTCCAGCTCTAACCCAAGCAGATTTTTGAATGATTCTAAATCATTATGATAAGTGGTCTTAGCGGTCTCAACGACAGGTATCATACTTTTATAATTCACTTCTGCGCTCAGAACATCAATCTCGCTCATGCGCCCCTGATTGTACTTTGTTCGGTTGTTATTGTACTGGTTCTGGGCTATTTCAAGATTTTTCTCTTGAAGCGTAATGTTCTCTTTCTCATAAAGAAGCCCGTAAAAAGCCGTACGAACAGAAAGCTCAACGGAGCGCAGAGCTTCGTCAAAGGAAATCTTTCCTTGCTCGTACTTTATTTTTGCGGCTTGGACAGAGGCATACAGATTTGGTGTCAGCGTCATTGAAACAGATGCCGTAATGCCATAGCGAAAGTCATATTTAGGATCGGGATCACAAAGAGCCTCCACAGGAGCTGAGGCATTGGCACCAACTGACGCCGTAGGACTTATGCTGTTCCATGATATATTCTTTGCGCGTTTTGCGGCTTCAAGTGTAATTAAGTTTCGTTCAACAGATACATTGTTTTTCAAGGCATAATCAACAGCATCATCAACAGAAAAAATCCTCGCAGCCTTTGAATCGGCAGACGATTGAGCAAAAACAGAGGTGCAGAGCATTGTAAAGCCCACAAAAACAAACACAAGCAGACATTTTTTCATTTATTTTCCACAATAAATCTGCTCTGAAATAACAAGCTCAGAGCAGGCCGAATATTTCTCAACTAAAGCAACTAAGATTAAAAATAGTTACAAGTCCCATAGTAAAAACAAAATCTTTTTTCAGTATAGCACATAAATTTCATTATGTTTTGAAAAAAATAAGTGTAGTATTTATGCAAATACCATGCAAAAAAGTTGAACATGAAAATAAAAAACAATATAATTAAGGCAAATTGACTTATAGGAGTTTTTAATGGACTACAAAAGCATTAAACATGCTAAAATTTTGGCATGGGTTGAAGAATGTATCAAAATGTGTGAGCCAGACAATGTTTATCTTTGTGATGGTTCAACAGAAGAGTATGACCGCTTGATGAAAAAATGCGTCGATGCAGGTCTTGCTACTCCGCTTGCTAAAAAGCCCAACAGCTTCCTGTTCCGCTCTCTTCCATCTGACGTAGCTCGTGTTGAAGCTCGTACTTTTATCTCATCAGTAAAAGAGGAAGACGCTGGTCCAACAAACCACTGGATTGACCCAATCGAACTCAAAGCAACAATGAAGGGTCTTTACAAAGGTTGTATGCACGGACGCACAATGTACATCATTCCGTTCTGCATGGGACCTCTTGGTTCTCCAATCTCAAAGAATGGTATCGAAATTACTGATTCAGAATACGTAGTTTTGAACATGGACATCATGACACGTGCTGGTTCAAAAGTTCTTGACATCATCGGCACAGACGGCGAGTTCGTTCCATGTTTGCACTCAGTAGGAAAACCACTCAACAACGGCGAGAAAGACAACGGCATTTGGCCATGTGCTGATGTTGAGCACAAATATATCACTCAGTTCCCAGAAGAACGCTTGATTTGGTCTTACGGTTCTGGATACGGCGGAAACGCTCTTCTCGGAAAGAAATGTTTCGCTCTCCGCATTGCTACAGTTATCGCTCGTGATGAGGGATGGCTCGCTGAGCACATGCTTATCTTGAAACTTACAAACCCACAGGGTGAGGTAAAATATGTAACAGGTGCTTTCCCAAGTGCTTGTGGTAAAACAAACCTCGCAATGCTTATCCCAACAATCCCTGGTTGGAAAGTTGAGACAATCGGTGACGATATCGCTTGGATGAAATATGGCGATGACGGACGTCTCTATGCTATCAACCCAGAGGCAGGATTCTTCGGTGTTGCTCCAGGAACTTCAGCAGAGTCTAACAAGAACGCTATGGTTTCTGCAGAGAAAAACACAATCTATACAAACTGTGCTCTTACAGAGGACGGAGATGTATGGTGGGAAGGAATCGGATACCCAGCAAAGGGCAAGCTTGTTGACTGGAAAGGCAACACACGCGACGCTCTTCCAAAAGACAAATCACCAAAAGGTGAGGAGTTC
>CADCRJ010000054.1 GCA_902803735.1 uncultured Spirochaetaceae bacterium | reverse complement strand
GTCGCAAAGAAAGGCTCTATTGAGAACGCAGCTATTGCAAACGCCCGCAATGCCCAGATTTACGGGCTTGAAATTCTGAAGCAAGGCATTGAGAACACTCCGAACAATTATACTCGCTTTGTGGTCATTGCGGCAAATCACGTTGCAGGGCACAATCAAAATGCAATGCGTTTTTTGCCGACGGAAAAACCGAACATGGCAACTTTCATGTTCAGTACTAAAAACGAATCTGGAGCACTCTACAATGCGCTTGGAGTGTTCAAGGATGCAGGGCTTAACCTGAACAGGCTTGAGTCAAGACCTATACCAGGAAAGCCTTGGCAGTACTGGTTCTATGGGGACGCAGTACTTGGCGACTTGCAGAGTCCGGAGGAGTACGTCGAAAAAGTTTTGACAACTCTTAAATCAGTAGCTGCAAATATCCGCCTTCTTGGTGTATACTATGAAAATAAATAAGGTCTAAATAAAAAAGGAGATTACTATGGAACAAAGATACGTTTTGTCAGTTTTGGTAGAAAACCACGCTGGTGTTCTGAGCCGTGTATCAGGACTTTTCAGCCGCCGCGGATTCAACATCGACTCGCTCACTGTATGCGAGACGCACAATCCCGGTCAAAGCCGCATGACAATTGTCGTAAAAGGCGATGAATATATCCTTGAGCAGATTGAGAAGCAGCTTTCAAAGCTTGTTGAAGTAATCTCCATTACTCATTGTAAAAAAGAAGCTACTTGCGAACGCGAGATGGTTCTTATAAAAGTAAATGCAGCAGGGGCTGACCGTGCCGTAATCATAGAGACCTGTAACATTTTCCGTGCCCACATTGTAGACGTTGCTCCAGGCACAGTAATCGTCGAAGCAACAGGAAGCGAAGAAAAGATTTCAAGTCTTATCCGCTTGCTTGAGCCTTACGGAATACGCGAACTTGTCCGCACAGGTTTAACTGCAATGGGTCGTGGCGAAGAGATAATGGTCTGACGCAAATTCTCTAGGTCTCAAATTCGTAAATTAAAATTTGAAAATTGTAATTTTTCGTTTTATCTGTAGATTCATCTGCTGATTCGTTTGCAAATTGGAGATATTGGAGATATACTGTTTACGTGGAAAGGTTAAACGAAGCAGATAACGATATTAAATCGTTCTCTGGCATTAGGAGGTTCTCTATGAAAAAAATATTCAAAACTCTTCTGCCGCTTTTTGCTGTTTTCGTTCTTTTTACCTCAAAAGCTACTGCGCAAACAGTAAAAAAGCTTGATTTTACTGGGGTCACCAATACTGAGAAAGTTATCATAACCATTGATGACAACAATCAGATAATTGAGTATCAGACACCAAGCAGAACGACGAAATTCGTGATCCTTGACTATAACTATATGAATGATGTGAATACGGACGACAAGGTACTGTCTTGCACAGCTTTGGATCCGCTTTACAGCACCGCTTGTCAAGTTGTACTGTATTCAAACGGAAACTATTCAGACATCCGTATAGGAAAAAAGCAGATTACGTTCAAGTACGTTCCAGAATTTGCAGTTACACAATAGTGCAAACCAGCAGTCGCACAATACTACGAAACAGATTTGCAAAATATGCTGATTCCTAACAAGAAAGCACCTCTAATGGGGTGCTTTTTTGTTTTCACAGTTCTAAATACGTGATAAAATCAGACCATGCAACATCAAAAATTTTTCAACTTGAAATTGTTACAAAAAAAAATTCAACGTAAATTCAATCCAGTAAAAAAGATAAATCCTCCACCAGTAGAAAAAGAACCACCGCACTATATAACAACAGGAATAAAAAAAATCCTGGCTCTACCAAAAAATATAAGGCTAATTATCTTAATAGCACCGCTAGTTTTTGCACTTGCAATATTCATTGCCTCTGTCTGCTCGTGGACAAAAAGCTACAAAAACACGGAAAAAATTGAGCCGCTCACACAAATGCAGCTTATGTCGCTGAATTCTATTTTGGATGAATTTTACCCAATGCAGCGAACAGAGCACCTAAAGCAACTTCCCTACCCTGTCACACCAGTAAAGTTGCAAGTGTACTCAGGAGCAGCTATTTTGATAGATGCTTCCAACGGCTGCATTCTATACGAAAAAAACGCGGATGACCTGATTCCGCCAGCCTCGCTAACAAAACTCTTTGTAATGTACATTGTGCTCAAGGATGTCGCAGAAGGCAAGAACTCCCTTGACAATATTGTACCGCTTCCAGAAAGAAGCTGGGCTATCAACCTGCCATCGGACGCATCGCTCATGCACTTGGGGCAGGGACAGCAAGTAACTCTCAGAGAGCTCTTGCAGGGTCTTGCCGTCGCAAGCGGCAACGATGCTGCGATTGCAGTAGCCTACTACATAAGCGGAAGCCTTCCCGCCTTTGTTGAGCGAATGAACCAAGAATGCGAGGAACTGGGGCTTACCCACACGCATTTTGTTGAACCAAGTGGCTATGACGAGAATAATATTACCACGGCAAGGGAACTCGCGGAATTTGCCCGCATTTATATCACAAGATACCCAGAAAGCATAAAACAGTTTCACTCGCTAAAAAACATACGCTATCCGCTCCAGAAAAACCTGCCGTCATGGCAAAAAAATCTTGGGGACGCAAAAGCTGTATTCCAAAAGAACACAAACCCTTTGCTAGGAACGCTCTACGGTGTTGACGGCATAAAAACAGGTTTTATCTATGAAAGCGGCTATAATTTGGCTTTAACAGCCCAGAGAAACAACAACCGCTTTATCTCAGTAACAATGAGAGGCCCTGGACAGGGGTCAGCTCAGGGGAACGCTTACAGGGTAAAGGACGGCACAACGATGATGGAATGGGCATTCAACTCATTCGCGGACTACACGCCTGTAAACCGCATAAAGCTTGAGTATACAGTACCAGTTCCAGGAGCACAAAAACAGTCAGGAAAATTCGTAAACCTTGTCCCAGCATGGACTAACAGCATAACAGTTCCTCACGTCTATTCAGGCACGGCTGTACAGAATGCCGATTCCGTAAAAGCCTTCGTGACAATTCCAAAATACATTTTTGGTGAGACAAAGGCAGGGGCGGCATACGGTCAGATTCAGTACAAACTGGGAGACATCGTGCTAGAAACAGTGCCGCTAGTAGCGGACAGGACAATCACAAAAGCAGGTGCAAGCGGAAGATTCTGGGGAAGAATCGCTGCCTACACCCTAAAATAACTTACAAAAGCGGTACAATGTCAAAGCCAGCATCCAAAAGCGCGCCAATTAGCAAATCAAGCTTTTCGTAAAGGTAATCCGTACGCATGCCTTCTGGCTTGCCTACGCTTATAGGGATTACAGAACCATCAGTTGCGTTCTCAACGTAGAAAGAGACTATATCATCAGCACCAAGATACCATTGCTTTGCCATAACAGCGTTTTCAAGCGTCGCTGTATCAAGGCAGAATCTTCCTGCCTCAACATACTTGTAGCCAGCATTCTCGCCGCTTTTTACAATTTCTGCATTCGATTTGTAAAAAGGAGCGTGCCAAAGCAAAGCAAGCTCTTTGCCCGTTGCATTCAAGAACTCGTCCTCGTTCCGTCCCAATCCACGGCGAACAAAAGTCTCGTCAAGAACAAAACCTTTCATCGTCAGGTCTGTAACCGTATAGAACATAGAACCGCAAATATGACCGGCAGAGGCTATCTGATTCGTTTCTTTAGGATAGCGGCGTATAAACTCACCGTTAAGAAAGAAAGTCGCTTTTATGCCGTAGCTATCCAATACAGACAGGATGCGACTCAATCCGTCAGCATTATCAAGAGCGTCAAAAGCAAGCGAGACTTTGCGGCGTGGAGCAGCCTTTGCCGTACTTTCCCTAAACACGGCACGAGAACTTCCTGGAGCGCGCATAGCTCTTACCATAAGAGCGTTCTCAAAATGATCGCTTTCTGTAGCACCTGTAAAAATACGGTAGATTCCGTTTTGAGTTGCCGAAGAACCTTTCTTAGCCGCAAAAACAGACGAAAGTACAGAATCATCAGCTTTTTTCCATACACCAGTATTTTCTTTATACTCGTAGAATGCACCGCTATCATCAATGGCACAAGGCACGGAACCATTCCAAAAACCAGTCTTCACAGTAGATAGGAGCAACTTTTTCAGTCTTGCAGATTCTCCGTACTGCGGCAAAGAAAGCTGCCATACAAAACGCTCGCCACCTACATAAAGCAAGGAATTTCCGCTCCATATATAAGAATAAACCGTCTCGCCAGAAAGCTTGCAAAGTTCTTTCCAAGTGTGGGTATCAACAACACAGAAGTCCGAGCCGGAAGTATAAGCAATTTTTCGTCCATCAGGAGAAAGGTGAGGCAAACCAGAATCATTCACGAAACATCTTTGAGCAAAATCAGAGCCAATCGTATAAATCACAGATTTTCTGTGTCCGTTGTCAAATCCTGCGTAATTTACCCAAAGAACAGGAACTCCATTAGCCCACAAAACCTGACAGTCGATTACACTTCCCCTGTTGTCAGAGAAAGGCTTTGAGAAAGTCGTTGTTATATAAGAAGAGCCTTCACTATCAAGCTCAAAGCAAGAAACAATGCAATTATCTTTTACAACAGCAATCTTTTTACCAGTCTCATCTGCCCAAAAATTATCATTTTTATCGAACACAAACGGAAGCCTTCCAACTACGGTTCCAATACCAACAATTTTTGAGTAGATACTTCGTGTATACAATTCATTCACATTAATGCGGTATACTAAATCATGCTGAATGTAAACGGCAGATTTTGAGTTTGACCAAGAAACCGAACTGATTGAACCTGAACCTATTTTTCTAAGGGATTCATCCAAGTCGATTTTCTGGAAAACTGCGTCTGGGTCGCAAAAATACACAGCCCCAGCCTTTTGATAAAGTAAATAAGAACCGTCAGGTGCCCACTTTACAGGCACAGACTCATAGCTGAACTCAGCATCGCCATCAAGAACAGTCTCTTCAAGACTAGAAGCGTTTTTTATAACGAGAGTCCCTAAAGAAGCGTTTCGCTTGCGAACAAAACACACCCATTTGCCATCCGGGCTTACGCTTTGAGGTGCTAACTTTATGGCAGAAACAGGCAAGGAATCAGAAAGACTGAGCCAAGCAAGAGAATTTTCTTCAACAGAATAGCGGGCAGTTCCAAAACGATTTCTAATCTGAATGACTTTTCCTTCGCACAAGAGTTCCATTTTTTCAGGAAAGCACGTAAGCGGAAGTCTTACTTGGTCTGGCTTCTCAGCATCGCTAAAAAAAAGCGTCTTATACTCTGCATTGCCTGCACCATTATAATTACCAGCTACACGATGGTTCACACTTACAAGGATTTGATTTTGGCTGTTGATTTTGGGGTCTTCAAAAGAGATTCTTGCCGACTCTACAGCAAAAAGAGAAAATGCGGCACAAAAAATTGCAGCCGCAATCAAGAGTTCTTTCATTTATGGCTCTCCGCATTAAGTACAAGATAGTCCAAATCCTGCTCAAGGTCATTCAGTCTGTTTTTTATATCAATAAGGCGTCTGTTTCTTCCATCAATCTGCTTTTCTTCAAGCTGACGCATCACGTTCTCAAAAACATAATCATCATTCTCTGGGACTTTTTCTTTTCCGCACCAAGGGCAATACAAAAATTCTTGATTAATTGTTCTTCCACAACAACGGCATACGCATACAAAATTCATACAACGCCCCCATAAATAATAGGTCAAATGTTGAGTTTTCCTAAAAGCCCAACATTTGACCTATTATATCATAACATACGAAATATTTGAATGATAAAGTTTATGACATCTACTTTTTTTTCAAAACAGTAAGAGGATCTACACGCGTACCATTTTTGTAAACAGTAAAATGCAAGTGATTTCCAGTTGAATAGCCAGTTGAACCTACAAGCCCGATTCGCTCGCCCTGAGCCACTTCACGGCCTTTTTTAGCAAGAGCCTTGGACATATGCCCGTACAAGGTCTGATAGCCGTTTCCATGGTCTATGACAACATAATTGCCGTAAATGTTCGAGTATCCTACTATAGAGACCCTGCCGCTTCTTGACGCTTTTATCGGCGTACCTTTGGGAGCCGCCAAATCAACGCCATAGTGGAATGAGGATACATTAGTAATCGGATCCTTTCTCGCACCAAAATAGGAAGAAAATCGGAATTCCCCTATAGGGATTGGGTAAATGAACAGCTCACCCATAGCATTACGCAATGAAGTTGAGTCCATCTTTGCACCAGGAATGAATAGCTCCATTCCCGTAGAAAGCGTGCCCGAAGATAAATCATTTACATCAAGAAGTTTTTCAACTGAGATTTTGTACTTGTCAGCAACAGCGTTAAGAGTGTCACCTGCAGCAACTTTATAGATAAGTCCATCCATAGAAGGAATACGAAGTTTTTGCCCAGCCTTCATAACTCGCACGTTCGCAATGTTGTTGACAGAGATAAGCGTTGAGATATTTTTCAAACCGAATCTATAAGTAATTCTGTCAATTGTGTCACCAGAACGAACAGTATAGTTGGTAAAACTCACTGCGTCAGCGACTCCAACATCACCGATTGTAAGCGCAACCTCATCAGCAGAAAAGACATTTCCGTTCTCGTCAACAAAGGAATTTTGGGCAATATTACCAAGCGCGAAATTCTCCAAGGCAGAGTCAATCATCGCTCCATTTTCCATAAAGATTTCCTCTGAGCCAAACGGTTCTGACAATGTTTCCCCAAGGGAATAGTAACGGAACATACCGAGTGGAATCGCAACGCATGCGGCAATAACAAGCAAAAAAAAGGCTGCACCTGTATTCAATGCTGCATTGTCCGATTTTTGTCTGTCAGAGTCTACATCTTGTAATACAAAATTTGAATAATTTGTTTTTTTAGCTATTTTTACTTTTGGATAACTTATTTTTACGGGTCTTCCAGCCTGTTTCGCAGCAGAAGCCCCAATATATGAGTACACTTCCATATCTGTAGTATCGTCAGGAAAAAAAACAAATTTAATGGAATCTTTTAAAATCTCTAAAAAATCCAAAAAAAATCCTATCAATTTTTACTAAATATCTTTGTGTACTTTCAAAAAAACATTTCTTTTCATACAATAGAGGCTATGGAAAAAGATGAAGCAGAAAACTCAGAGCTGAAAAAAAACGGGAAATGGCTTGTTTTTGTTATCTGTGTAGGACTTGTAATCGGTCTGGTCTTAAAAATGTTCGTAATAGATTTTCTTCATGTATCAGGAACTTCAATGGTTCCCTCAATACAGAATGGTGATGTAATATTTGTAAACAAACTCGCTTACGGCATTCCAAAGCCTTATTCTGACAAGCTGCTTATTCAATGGGGATGTCCCAAAAGGGGCGATATCATAATCTACTTGTACAAGAACAAGATTGTGGTAAAACGTTGCGTTGGCATAAGCGGTGATTTGCTGGAATATTCGGACGAGACAGTATATACTCTAAATATAGGAAACAAACAAATTCCTCTCTCTCCAAGCCAATACAATAATCTTAGGGATGCACAGTCCGTTCCAGAGGGCTATATCCTGGCGGTAGGAGACAATTATAAAGAGTCAATAGATTCAAGAACTTACGGATTTGTTTCAGTCCACAACATACTTGGAAAAGTTATATGCAAATGAACGGATATATAAAAAAATGGCCAATGATTGTGCTAATTGCAGC
>CADCRJ010000053.1 GCA_902803735.1 uncultured Spirochaetaceae bacterium | reverse complement strand
TGATGGAAAAGAATTTAAGACCGTAACAGGAAATAAATTTTATATCACCGACTCAAACGACAAAAACATTTATATTTCTATTCCTGCGAATGAAAAAGTAAAAGAACTTGTTTTGCAGCGAAATGAAATTGTAGCGTTATTGAATTCTGACGAGAAAATTGAGAATGGAAATGACATCCGCAGTTATTTCAATCGAAAATGGCGTACTCAGCAGGATTCTTACACAATTGTTTTGTACAAAGAAATCTTGAATAGAAAAAATACTTTGCCTGAGACAAAAACGCTTGAAAAAGTCGAGTTAAAACCTTTCATCTTCATAATCGACGAAATCAACCGCGGCGAAATGAGCAAAATCTTCGGAGAGTTGTTCTTTTCTATCGACCCTGGCTATCGTGGTAAAGACGGTCTTATACAGACTCTGTATCAGAATCTTGTGCCAGAGGGCGATACTTTCAGCGGAGGTTTTTATGTTCCCGAAAACGTGTACATCATCGGCACGATGAACGACATCGACCGCAATGTTGAGAGCATGGATTTCGCTTTCCGCAGACGCTTCACTTTCAAGGAAATAAAAGCGAAAGACACGCAGAAAGAAATCTTGTGCGGAGAAAGTGGTCTTGACGATTCTATTCGAGATGAAGCGATTCGTTGCATGGATTCGCTGAACGACGCTATTTCTAAAATCGAAGGGCTTTCTTCCGCTTATCACATCGGCGGCGCGTATTTCTTGAAGCTCAAGGATTTGAACAACGATTTTGACTTGCTTTGGGAATACCACCTTGAAGGGCTTTTACGCGAGTATTTGCGCGGAATGGAAGATGCAGATTCAAAACTTGCAGAACTCAGAAAGGCGTATGAAAATAAAGCTGTTGCCAATCAAGATGAATCCTCTAACGGACAAGAACAATGAATCTTTACACGACGGACAACAACTGTGGCGTTGCGTTCAACAAGTTGGAAACTGATGGAAAAGAGCCGACGAAATCCGACTACGACAATCTTTCAAAAATCGCGAACACGCCTATTCTTGAACTTGTAAAAAACAATCCATCTCTTTTGGTTTTCCCGCAGATTCTCGGTGCGCATGACGACGGAATCGAAGAGCAGGAAATCTTCATTCTGCACGGAAATCCAGAACAACTTGAAAAAACAACGCTCAAAACTGGCAATCTGATGGGCTTTATCGGAATTGGCGACACTCAGCTGAAAATATCTTCCCGCTTTGCAAAAGACGATGAACACGACTTTTTTCTGCATTATATGCTTGAGAAAGTGTTTTCAATCAATCTTTTTGACTACAAATACACGAGCGAATCTGGCAGGCTTGATTTATTGATGTTCTCTTTTCCGCCGCTTTTAAAAAAGGCTCTTTCTCAAGGAATCTTTCGGCAGTATCAGACATTCAGGCGGAACGACGCGAACGTGAAGGGCGTTATTGATATGAGACGGCACATAAAACAGAATGTCCCGTTCTGCGGAAAAATCGCCTATAACAGCCGAGAGCGCACTTTCGACAATCCCGTGACGGAACTTATTCGGCACACAATCGAATCGATAAAAACAAAGCCGTTCGGAAAGCAGCTTCTTTCAAGCGACGGCGAAACAAAAAAATGCGTGCAGGAGATTTTTGAAGCAACGCCGAATTATGACATTCACGAGCGCGAAAAAGTGATTTCACAAAACCTGAAGCCCATAACTCACCCGTATTACACCGCGTACAAGCCTCTTCAAAAGCTCTGCCTTGCGATTTTTCGGCACAAGAAAATCGGCTTCGGGAACGCAAAGAACAAAGCTTACGGAATTTTGTTTGACGGCGCGTGGCTTTGGGAAGAATATTTGGCAACGGTTCTTGTTCCTGCTGGATTCAAGCATCCGAGAAATAAAGAAAATCGTGGCGGAATAAGAATGTTTGCAAACGACATCGATGAAAATTCGTTCGACAAAAATTATCGTCGCATTTATCCAGATTTTTACAAACCGAACGAGTGCATTTTGGACGCAAAATACAAACGATTGCAAAACGGTGTCGGCCGCGAGGATTTGTATCAGATTGTAACGTATATGCACACAGTGAAAATCGACCACGGCGGATTTTTGTACCCGATTCCCCAAACCGATTTTGAAAACGACAACGACAATAAGAAAACGTACAAGCTCGCAGGCTATGGAGGAACAATATCGACAATTGGCTTCCCGATTCCTCAAGCCAAAAGTTCAAGACTAGAGTTTTTAGAGTCGATGAAAGAAACTGAAGGCGTACTAAGAAGTTATGAATGGAACGATGCAATCAGCGAGCTTTTTGGAGTTTAGTTTTAGATTCCCATATCCTATTTTTTAATTCCATGCTATAATCGTGCTATAAAACAAACTAGGAGACGATGCTTCCAGTATGTCCGCCATCGCGGTGTTTTATGTTGAATATTTTTCTTGATTTTTTATAGGAGTAACCCATGAACGAAACTTTGAAAGTGCTTGAGACTCGCAGAAGCTGTCGCAAATTTAAGGATGAAATGATTACTGATGAAGAGCTGAATGCAGTTATTAGGGCAGGAACTTTTGCTCCGTCTGGCAAAAATCTTCAGCCTTCTATAATACTTGCCGTTACAAACAAAGAATTACGAGATAAAATCAGCGATGAAAACCGTAAAATTGGCGGCTGGGGCGAGGGCTTTGACCCATTTTATGGTGCACCTGTCATTCTTGTCGTTCTTGCTGATAAATCGGTTTCGCCTAACTATATTTATGACGGTTCTCTTGTAATGGGCAACCTTATGAATGCGGCAGAGGCTCTGGGGCTTGGTTCAATCTGGATTCACCGTGCAAAGCAAGAGTTTGAGAGCGATTTTGGCAAAAAAATCCTTTCTGACTTGGGAATCAAAGGCGACTTTGAGGGAATCGGCCATGTTGCCCTTGGATATAAGGCTGAAGGCGGCGTAAGAGATGCAGCTCCTCGCAAAGAGAATTATGTTTATCGGATAAAATAAAATGAGGCAGAATAATTTTTCGCAGCAAACGCATTTTATCGGCGTTCTTTTGCCTGAGAACATAACGCTTACTCTTGAAGATTGCCGTCGCTATATGAAAGAAGCCTATGGATGCAAGTCCGGGCATGGTACGCCAATTCATGTGACCCTTGTGCCTCCGTTCAGGCTTCCAGACGAATACTCGACGGCAGATTTAGTGCGTGCAATTGAAAAAGATGTTCTGCCCAAAGACTTGGAATTTACAGCCCATATTGACAACTTTGACGCTTTTGGAGACAGAACGCTTTTTGCAAAAGTGCTTGCAGACGCGGACTGGACAAAGCTTCGTGATGAGACTGTCAGGGCTGTTCTTTCTGCCTGCCCTCATTGCACAAAGAAAGACCAGCGACCGTTCCAGCCTCATGCGACGGTTGCTAATCGGGACATTCCCGCAGGTGTTATGACTGAGGCTCTGCAAGTTATGAATGAGGTTAATCTTGTAGAGGATTTTCCTGTTGACAACATAACGATTTTTGAGCGCGATGGAGGACGATGGAAAGCTGCCGTTACTATGAATCTTTCTTCTGACTAAAAAGCGTAGAAGACTCTTTTTTTCTGAATGAATATTTATATTCATTTTTTTTGCTTTTTTTAATACTCGTGCTATCATATCTTTATAGTGGGAATTAAGAAAATTTCATAGGAGCGGATATGGAACAAGAAGTTGTCATTTCCCGAAGTTCTGATGTACAAAGTGCTGTTGCAGAGCTTTGTTCAAAACTAAAAAAATCGCCGTCGTCTTATCAGGCTGTTATATTTCTGGCGGCTATAAATTATGATTTTTCAGCATTGTCCGTAGCGATAAAAGAAAAATTCCCTACAAGTGAAGTTATTGGTGCAAGTACTGCTGGAGAAATAACTCCAGACGGATTTACGAATAATTCTGTTGTTTTGACCACGCTTTCAGATACTGGTACTAAGGTTCGTGGCGTACTTGTCGAGCACGGCAGTAAATATCCTGTTGCTTCAAAAGGGGACATTGAGAAAGCCCTTCGTGATTGTGGAATACGCACGAATGACCCTAATTCACATAAAGATTCTTTTGCGATTACTTTCATTAACGGTGTGTTTAATGCAGAAGAGACAATTTTGTCCAATTTCTATTCAATCATAAAAAATGATAATTTTCCTTTGGCTGGCGGAACTGCTGGTTTTACAGGAAATACCCCAAAAACATTTGTAAGCTATAATGGAAGGACAACTCAGGATGGTGCTGTTTTTCTCTTTGTAAAGACTAGATGCAAATTCTTCATTCGGCAGGAAGACATTTTCAATCCGACTGGAAAATCTGTCCTTGTCACTCAGTCAGACCCTGTAAATCGTAAAATCATGTCTTTTAACGGACGGCCAGCAAAGCAGGTTTATGCGGAAAAACTTGGCGTTTCAGAGACTCAGGCAGAGTCTATGACTTTTGAGAATCCTTTCGGGCGATTCTTGGACGGCTCACTGCATATTGTTGCGCTCGCTGGTTTTACTCCTGAAGGCATATAACCCTTTTTGCCCGTGTCGTTCCGAATTCCACTCTTGAAATGATGAAAATTGGCGATCCTCTTGAAAAGTGCGATGAAACCTGTGCGGAGATTCAAAAAGAAATCCCTCGCCCTAAGTTTGTTCTGCTTATGACCTGTATTACTCGAACGCTAGCTTTTGAGCGTATGAGAATTTCGAGGGATATTATCAGAAAATATTCTTCCGTATTCCCGACTTTCGCAGGTTTTTCTTGTTATGGAGAACAAATCGGACGTATGCATTGTAACCAGACCCTTGTTTCTGTCGTAATTGGAGAGTGATTATGGAATCGAATGAACTTATAAAAAGCGGACTTGATGCTGTAGAGGCACTTATTTCATATCTTTCAAAAGATTCTCTTGGCTCTGGTTTCTTGAACCAGTTTCTTGGCAACCGTGAGGCACGTACTGACTCCGTACAAAAACAAAGGGAATCTCTTGAAAAGCTTGCTGAATCTTCTTCTGAGATGGAAAATGAAACGAAGGAGATTTTTACTCGCGTAGGAAGCAACAGCGAGCGACTTTCTAAGATTTACAACGAAATTACAGAATTACGTACATCTGTTGAGAAAATTGAAGCAGAGCATAAACGCTATGCAGAGCAGTTCAAGGTACTAATGCAACAGGCTACAGATATTTCAAAGCTCATGGAAGATATTCAGAATATTTCTGAGCAGACAAATCTTTTGTCTTTTAACGCGTCTATTGAGGCTGCCCATGCAGGAACTGTTGGTGCTGGATTCCGTATTATTGCGAACGAGGTCAAAAAGCTCTCTGGCAATACGCGAAAATCCGCTGACAGCATTATGCACAATATTGACCAGCTCAAGGCTTCTATCACAAAGCTTGAGGAAGATACACGCAAGAATGTTTCAAGCTTGTCAGAGCTTACGGCTGAAACTGACCATGCGTTGCAACGTTTTGATAAGGTTCGTAAATTGAACTCTGAGAGTAATGAGGCTGTTGAGAAAATAAGCATGAGTATTTCTTCTAATATGCAGAATATCAATGCTCTCATAAATACAGTTCAAAGCTCTGAAGACAAGGATGCTCAGACCGTGAATCTCTTTGCTGACTGTGCTTCTCAAAACGCAATGCTTTTTAATGATTTATATTCGTTTGTATATGAAATAAAGGCTGTTTTGGAAGATTTGCGGGCAAATGACGGACGTTGAGAATCTTGAAAAAATTATCGATGATATTTTTGGTGTCAAAAAAACTATAAAAAACAAACTGAACACCAATAAATGCATTGAGCCATTGAATAAGACTTCTCTCAATCTTTTCGCCTTTAATTTCACTAACCGCTTGAATCGTTTGAGCGAGAAATTTAAAGGCGATTGGAATGCTGTCGGCGAAATCTGTGAGAAAATCAAAAATATTGGGGAAGCCCGCAATTCTCAGTGGGCTGGTCCCTATTCAGAGCTTGTCGCATTGGATTTTTACTCGCAGTTCTCGGAATTTTTTAATATCTCTTATATCAATATTTTGCCTATTTCAAATCATTTGAATTCCATAGCGGCGAAAAATGGGCAGAAAGAGATTATTGATATTGATTTGTGCCTTCATTTTAAGCACGATTTAATCTATACCGATGTAAAATCTTTCAACTGTGTTCATTTGCTTATTTTTGACCAGATTTTTGAGTCTGTCGAGAATTTTGCGTTGGAGCGACTTGGAAAAAATGTCCTTATTGGCGTAGACAACCTTTCGAGCATTGATTATATCGATGTGAAAAATCATTTGGGGGGTGAAATCCGACGTATAGAGCGAAAACTGAAAAATGCCGTAGCGGAAAACCGCAGGTTTGAGCATTATGTCTCTGATTCTGGAATCGTGTTCAATTTCAAAATTGAGTACTCGCAGTTTCTTTCTACGGTAAAAGAGTATTCGCCCTTTGCTCAGGCAGAAGCGTATAAATACAAATTCCTCGACTACGGCAACAAGCTTGTTGATAATGAGTATTCGGTGATTACGATGGTCAGGAACCCTTGGTTCAACACGGAGACTGTTGATTTTGGGAATTTCAACAATATGTTTTACAGAAGTTTGAGCCGACGTACTTTTATGGAGCTTCTCAAAAACAACGAGTCTGTTTCTGATTATTCTCGCTCTTACAGGTCTGCTGAACCAGACTGCGAATCGATTACAGTAAGTGAAATTTCGCGCAATCTGGCAGGGATTATCTTTATCGATGATAACAGCCCTTCTGCCAGAGAGCAGAAGGACCTTTATTCAGCATACTTTTATTTGAACCCGAATTATGCGAACAAGCAGCCTCTCACAATCAGAAAGGTCGAAAAATATTTTCACAATAAATTTGAATCCCAAATAAAAGATTTTGATGACTTCAAATACGATAACTATTAGCCAAGTTCCGCAAGCTCTTCCCAGCGGGCATAATCCGCTTCAAGTTTTTGTTCCAGCTCGGAATATTCGTCTCCAGCTTTTTTTGAAACCGCATAGTCTGAGTTTGCCATAAGAGCCTCTAGTTCTGGCTTCTTTTCTTCAAGCTGCTCGATTTCTTTCTCAAGAAGCTCAAATTCTTTCTGCTCCTTAAATGAACGCTTTTTTTTGCGCTCTGTGCTGTTGTTTTCAGTAAGTTTTTGCTCTTCTTTTGGTACTGTGGCTTTCTCTGTCTTTTTTAAAGAAAGTTCCTCTGATTTTTTTTCTTCAAGATAGTCCAAGTATTCAGAGCATTTTCCAACAAAGCCCGATACACTGCCGTCGTCCTCAAGAACAAAAAGCGTGTCCGCAATTTTATCCATAAAATAGCGGTCGTGACTTACTACAAGGAGACATCCTTTGTAACCGAGCAAAAAATCCTCAAGAATATTCATCGTGAAGATGTCAAAATCGTTTGTCGGTTCGTCCAGTATCAGAAAGTTCGGGTTTGATATGAGCAGTCTGACCAAAAAAACGCGCTTACGCTCTCCTCCAGAGAGAGTTGAGAGCATTGAATGTTGTATTTTTCCCTCAAAGCCGAACCTGTTCAAAAAAAGCGACGCGCTGAGCGTCTTGCCATCGTTCATTGTGATGACATCTGCCGCTTCTTTGATGTAGTCAAGCACCGTGAGTGACAAATCCTTGAATACTGGGTTCTGCTGATAATATCCGAACATTGTGTTCTCGCCTTTTATGACGGTTCCTGTATCAGGTGGAATTGCTCCTGTGATTATGTTTAGCAATGTGGATTTTCCGCTTCCGTTTCCGCCAAAAATGCCGATTTTCTCGCCTTTGCTGAAGGTATATGAAAAATCTTTCAAAACAGGGGAGCACTCGCTTTTTCCTGTTGATTCCGCAAAGCCTTTGCGGTAGTTTTTTCCAATTCCATTGAGCTCCAGAATCTTACCGCCTAAACGCCTGCCCGCAACTTCAAATTGAAAGCCCTTGTCTTTAGCGAATTTTTCCCTGTTTATGAGCTGCATATCGCGTTGGATTCTTGCCTTTGCTTTTGTGCCTCTCGCACACGGACCACGCATGAGCCAGTCTCGTTCAAAGCGAAGGACACTCTCTATCCTGCGTTCGGTGTTCTCTTCTATTTCTGCTTCTATTTCTTTTTTCTCAAGGTAAGTGGAATAGTTACCCTCATATAGCTTGACCCTTGCCCTTGAAAGCTCGTATATATTGTTGCATACGGCATCTAGGAAGTATCGGTCATGTGTTACCATGAGGACTGTCCTCTTTGTTGCCGCAAGATAGTCCTGCAACCAACGGATTGTTGATATATCAAGGTGGTTCGTAGGTTCATCCAACAGCAGCAGTTTTGTGTCTTCCACAAGAACCTGTGCGAGAGCGACTTTTTTGAGCATACCTCCAGAAAGTGTGTCCATGCGTCGTTCCAAATCGTGCAGTCCAAGAGTCGAAAGTACAGAGCGTATCTGAGATTCGTAATTCCAGAGGTCACCGTCGTCCATTTTGCGGGTAAGCTCGTCAAACAGCTTTTGTTCTCCAGCTTTAAGCCCCTCTGCCATTTTATCGCACAAAAGACTGTACTCGGTGATTATTTTTAGTTTCGGGCTTTCGCTCTTGAAAATATGTGCCCTTATAGTATCTGAGCCGTTGTACGATGGATTCTGTGGTAAAAAGCTTACGCCCGAATCTTTGTTTATTACAACTTCCCCGTCATCACTTGCAAGAGCACCTGCTATTACAGAGAGAAGGGTAGATTTTCCTGTTCCGTTTCGTCCTATAATGGCAGCCTTGTCGCCTTCGTTCATTCCGAATGTTACATCTTTGAACAAAGGTGCTTCTCGTCCCATTTTAGAAACAGATTTTATCGAAAGAATGTTCATTTTTCTTTTTCCTAAAAAAGCCGCTAACGTCTAGAGATTTAGGGTGGCAAAATCCTCGTCGCTTAGGCTTGCCCCTGCGCTTCCTACAACGGCGGCTGCAACAATGTTTGCCTGAGAGACTGCATCGCGCAATGACTTGCCTTGTTTTAGTCCTGCGATGAGCGCACCGCAGTGAGAGTCTCCGGCTCCGACTGTATCAACTATTTTTACAGGAACGCATGGAATAAATCCCAGCTCGCCAGTTTCTGCATCAAAATATAGGGAGCCTTGTTTTCCCATGGTTATTATGACTGAGTTGCCGGTTTTTGAAGAAAGCGCTATAGCCGCATCCTGTGCTGTCATCTCATGCGTATAAGTCATTGCCTCAGATGAATTTAAGTGAATTATAGGATTTAGGGCAAGAATCCTGTCCATAAAATTTGTCGGAATGTATTGAATTCTTGCACCTGTCGCAAAAAATAGAGTGAATGGGGTTCCTGCTTTCTTATGGAAGTTTGAAAGCTCCTCAATATATGAAACTTCATCCTCTGCTGTGCTTTCTTCTAGTTCAAGACCACAAATGTAAGCACTGTCTACTGTTGCCATATCGATTTTATCAAAAGCCGATTTTATGAACTGGTATTCAACGCCGTGCCCGCAGATAAATGAACGCTCTCCGTCAGATTCTACGAGACAGTAGCAGCAGCTGTTCTCGCCGTCAACATCCACAAACACTTCTATTCCCTTTTCTTTAAAGAGTTCGCGCACTTTCTCGCCGTACATTCCTCCTCCGACTGGAGAGCATAGCTTGTAGTTTATTTTGAAGTGACGCAGAACGTCTGAGACATTGTATGCACAGCCGCCCAAATGAAGGCTCTGCTTTAAAAAGTTTATGTCCTCGCTTGTTTTTGGAAGCCTTGGAATATTCAAAAGAATGTCTACTGTTGTGGAACCAATGATAAGTGTTTGTTTTGAGTTCATAATCCTACCTAGTAATTTTCAGAGTTACCTCTAAAAACTGAAGTTTTTAGAGGTTCCATTAAGTTTTTCGACGTTTCTATTGCTCATAGACGGTGAAAGGGTCTTCAATCTCAAAAGTTTGTGGCTCACCATTTATTGGGAGCGTAATCCTTCTGGAACAAAGTAATAAGGACTTTATTCCGGCTTTTTTTGCAATTTTGTTCAGCTTGAAGTCCCCGTGCCTGTCGTCTCCTGCGATTGGAGCCCCTGAATCGGCGAGATGGATTCGGATTTGGTGCATTCGTCCTGTTCCCAATGTCAGGTTTATTTTGGCAAGCTCAATCTCCTGTGAAGGTTCGTTTTCTGAATCAGAGCCTCCTTTGTCAATTGAAATTTTCCATGTTTTTTCAACATGAAAACGGGTTATGGCGTGCATTTCTTTTACGCCCTTTGAGACTTGTGCCTGTATTGTTCCTTTATACCTTGGCTGTCCTTTTACTTTTGGAACTCCAAAACAGACTGCCGTGTATTCTTTTTTTACGGAGCCACTTGCAATGAGCTTTGTCCAAATAGAAGCTGCGAACGGTGTCTTTGCAACAATCAAAAGCCCGCAAGTTTCCTTGTCAAGTCTGTGAACCAAGTGCACTTTATATCCAAGCTGCTCGCTTAGAGTTTCGTCAAGCGGATGCTTAATTCCAGCACCTCCTTGAACTGATACTCCTGCAGGCTTGTTGACAATAATTATTTCGTCATTTTCAAAAATAATAGGAATCTCTTTCATTCCCTCTATAATAGGCTAAATCTAAAGTTTTGAGAAGAAGAAGCACGAAATAATAGAGTAAATGTAAAGTTTCTGAAACAAAGTTTCAGAAACTCCTCATTCGCCCTTATGCATTTGAATTTAATCTGTTACTTCCCGATAATAGAAGTGTTTTATGCTGTAACGTTGCTATCGTTGAGTTTTATTTCATGGGAGAAATTCATGCACAAACGGATTCTTAATGTCTTTTTTATACTGTTTTTATGCTTTTCTGCCTTTAACGCATACGCAGAGCTAGTAACATCAGAAAAATACGGTTACACAATAGACTTTCCAGAAGGCTTTGCTATGGAAGACGGCACGGATGATGAAACGATGTTTCTTTTTACGCACACGATGATGCCTCTCCATGCAATAATCCGTGTCTATCCTTCAAAAATCTGCGAGACGGCAAAAGATGCTTTTAGCCTTACTTTTTCAAAGCTGAACGCAAGCTTTGAATGTGATGAGGTTTTATGGCGTAATCAAAAATGTGCTATAGCAAATTTTACAATGGCTCCTGCCATGATGCAGAGCGTTCAGTCAGGGCAAGCCGTTGCGATTCCTCTCGCAAAGTACAAGAGCGTACTGGTTCTTCTTGCATACGCACCTAAAGATTTGTCCTTTGATTTAGGGCAGATTATTGCGAGCATCATCGATTCAGTTATGATTGATACTGGAAGCTTTAAGGAATCGGGCCCTCTTACAGCCTATGCTTTTCCGTCATCAGGAAAAAAAGACGTAACGCTTACCGTTGCCGGAAGAAAAATCACGAGCCAGATGGACAAGTCTGACAAAGAGGCGTCTCAGTTCATCATTGACCGGGAGTTTGCTGTTTTTAGAATTTATGTTGCAAATAACTCGCCCCTTATGTTTGATGCATGGCAGCGTTTTTATCGTATTATAGCGAAGGATGCCTTGGGAAGATTTAAGAAGCTCTCTTTTGATTTGTACTCAGCTTTGTTTTCAGAGGCATCTAGAAGGGACGAATCCAATCCCAATGCGGCATTGGCTCAGATGCTTTTGAATTGGGTGCAGTATTTTGACTATGCACAAGTGTCATCTACCCCTGATAAGGCGGATTTTGTGAATCTCCCTGCCGTTATTGACGGGGCTTCCAGCGATTGTGACAGCAGAAGTATGCTGTTGGCAGTCCTGTTAAAAAATATGGGAATGGACACCTGCCTTTTGGTAAGCCCCTACTACCGTCATGCCATGCTTGGAATATGTCTTGACGGCAAGCTTGGGCAAGCCTTTGAAATTGACGGGAAAAAATACCTTTTTGGCGAGACTACGGGCAAGGATATGACGTTCGGGCTTATTTTTGCAGATTTTCCTGACAAAACGAAGTGGCTTCCTGTTGAATTTCCGTTCTAAAAGTTCTATGCTAAAAGAGAGAATTAGAGAATTTGGAGAAAGTATGACAACTCAAGAAATTGCAAAAATTATTGACCATACGAATTTGAATGCGTGTGCAACAAAAGATGATATTAAAAAGCTTTGCTATGAGGCTAAGACTTATGGATTTGCCTCCGTATGTGTTAATCCGTCCTATGTATCTTATGCGGCAGAAATACTTGAAGGGTCTGATGTAAAAGTTTGTACGGTTATAGGATTCCCTCTTGGTGCTGACACAATCGATAATAAGGCGACAAGTACAGCTGTTGCTATCGATGAAGGCGCGGAAGAAATTGACATGGTTGTTAACCTTGGCTTTGTAAAAGACAAAGATTGGGACAGCGTTTATGAAGAGATTTGTGCTGTCGTTGATGCAAGCCGTGAAGTTGAGACTGAAAAAAAACATATAATCGTAAAAGTTATTCTTGAGACATGTTATCTTTCTGATGAAGAGATTGTTGAGTGTTGCAAATGTGCCGAAAACGCAGGTGCTGATTTTGTAAAAACTTCAACAGGCTTTGCGATTATGAAGGATAGTGACGGAAAGCTGCTTCCTAACGGAGCGACTGTTCATGCTGTTGAGCTTATGAAAAAGACTGTCGGGGACAGGCTTTCTGTAAAGGCTAGTGGTGGTATTCGTAATTTCAAAGATGCTCTGGCAATGGTTGATGCTGGTGCTTCAAGAATTGGTACATCCGCAGGTGTTGCGATTGTAAATTCATAATTTGTGATTGTATATATTACTAATTTATTATAGTATAAAAAAATGCTCTTTAAACTGGCACTAAAAAATATTTTCTCGAAAAAAAGTTCATTCGTAATCATTTTGTTCATTGCGTTTGCGATTATGCTCCTCGTCGTTACAAACTCTGTGTTTGATAGTACGGAACATGGAATCCAAGAAGCTTATGTGAGCAGCTTTACAGGCGATATTGTTATTCGTCCTAAAAATGGTCAGCCTCTAAGTCTTTTTGGTGATGAAACTCCTGTTACTGGCAAGTTGTCTGATATGCCGACAATTCTTTCTTATGCTGATATAAAAGAATATCTTTCTGAAAATCAGTCCATAAATCATATAGTTCCGCAGTTTACAGGTCCGGCACAGGTAGAAAGTGATGATGAGCATATAAAGGCTTTTCTTTTTGGTGTGAACGGCGATGAGTACATAGAGTGTATGTCCTCGATAACAATCCTT
>CADCRJ010000052.1 GCA_902803735.1 uncultured Spirochaetaceae bacterium | reverse complement strand
GATTTTCCATTTACAGAGCCTTGGATTTGGGAAGATGACGAGAACACAGGAAAGTTAAAACAGATAGAAAACGGCAACATTGAGCTGATTGACATCGGTGATTCACAAACTTGGAATATCATCGTCAGCGGCAAAGAAAAAGGAAAAATGTGGTTTTTCACAGATGTTGGAATTCAGCCTAGTGCTCCATCAATGGATTTCTTGACTTGGTTTGAATTTTGGCTCGACGGCAATGAAGATTATTTTTAGGATTTTTGAGAATTGATTACTCAATCTGATAATTGCAGGCTATAAAATCTAGGAGAAAAAATGTGGAGTGATGAAAATAAAAAAATCGAGCAGATATACAAAGATTTTGGCAACATAAAACAGTTTCCAGCAAAATGCCCCGCTTGCGAACACGACTCCGCACACCTTTATGCGCACATTTATGACCGCAAAACACAAAGAAGCGGCTTGTGGATTTGGTGCAGCCAGTGTCACGCATTCTCACACGCCTCGATTTACGCCCCTGCACACTGGGAAAATTGCGCTGCCGTGGAACTTGAAAAACTCACCGCTGTTCCCGCATATCTTGAAGAAATAAAAGACACAATCGACGCGCACATAAATCAGCTTAAACAAAACTTGGTGTAAAATCTAAAGGAGAACCTAAATGATTGCAGATGAAGTATTTGGCGAACTTCAATACAAAACGATGTGGCACAAAAAAGATTGCTACAACTTGTATGGAAAAGACTTTGAAATCGACCTGTTGATACAAGACGAAGAAACACAAGCACCTTCACAGCTCCAAAAACAAGCATATTCTGAATTTATCCAAAAGAAAAATGCTTTACAAAAAGAAATTGAAAGAAAAATATTCGAATATTACCAAACAGTTTTTGAAGATTATCGCGAAATGTTTGAAGAAAATGCAGACTTGTATGCACCAAAAATAAACTCGCCCGAACAACTCAAAGGCTTCGTAAAACCGCAAACCATAATGATTCCAAAACAAAAAGAAAACCGAATAATCAATATTTTGCTCAAAACAAAATGGGATTTAGAAACAGGAATAGGAATACAGCTCGTTGATGAAAATATTTCAATAATCGGCACACAATCCGATGTCTTGTAAAAAAACTATACAAACAAAAAATTATCGTCTAAGGGCTTGCATTATATATATATAATAATGATTTTTCATTCTTTATGGAGGAAGTATGAATATTAATCTTAACCTTATTGAGCACATCAATAACGGCACATGGCTTTACTTCGTATTTGACGGAGTAGTTCACATCGAAAAGTACACAGGCAAAGACCCTGTTGTAAAAGTTCCAGCTGACATCGACGGAATTCCTGTAAAGTTCCTTGAGGACGGCGTTTTCCTTGAAAACTCAATCGTTGAAGAAATTGAAGTTTCTTCTGGCGTTTTTGAAATCAAGACAAACGTGTTCTGCAAATGTGATAATCTCAAAAAAATTACATTGCCAGCTACTGTTGATTTTAACGGAATCCCATTCGGACGCAATCCAAAACTTGAAACAATCTCTGTTGACCCTGAAAGCAAGCATTTGAAGGTGGTTGACGGTGTTCTTTATAATGACGATATGACTTTCCTTTATGTTTACCCAGCACAGAAAGCTGACAAGTCTTTCACAATTCCTGCAAGCGTAGAATCAGTCCGCGATTACGCATTCAGCTGCGCGGCAAACCTTGAGGAAGTTACTTTGAGCGAAAAAATCACTCAGCTCAAATATGCAAACTTCTTCCAGTGTTCAGCTTTGAAAAAAGTAAATTTCGTTGGTTCAAACTTGAACAAAATTGGAACTTGGTGTTTTGCAGAAACAGGTTTTGAAGAAATCGAGATTCCGTCTGGCGTTCGCTCAGTTGATGCAAATGCATTCACAGACTGTAAGAACCTCAAGAGCATCATTTTCCCGAACACATTGAACCAGCTTATGGAAGACTGGGCAAAGAACGTTGCTGACCTTACCGTAAATGTACGCATGGCTACAAAGGGAAAGATGTGGCAGGCTGACTGGAACAAAGAGAACCGCAAGATTGTATGGAACTTTGGAACAGAAGCTGCCGTAGAAGCTGGCGGACCTGCAGAAGTAATCACGGCTCCTGGCGGCGGAACAATCAGCTTTGACACAGAAGAAGACGGTGGCGAAGTCATCATCAAGAAATATACAGGTACAGCTCCGGTTGTAGAAATCCCTGAAGTAATCGGTGGAAAACCAGTTACACAGATTTATAGCAAGGCATTTGTTCCTGCAAAAGATTTCCTTACAGAAGTAAAAATTGCAAACTCTGTTAAAAAGATTGACAACACTGCATTTGAAGACTGTAAGAAACTTGCAAAGGTAACTTTTGGAACTGACCTTCAGCAGCTTGGAAAATCAGTATTCTACGGAACAGCATTGGAAACAGTGATCCTTCCAGAAGGCTTGACAAGCATGCAGGCAAACTGTTTCTGCGACTGTCCTAACCTTACAAAGCTCTATCTTCCAAAAACACTCCGCTCAATCGGTGGTGCCGTAGAAGACAAATCTGCAAACCTCCACTTCTACTGTGGCGGCGAAAAGAAAGGCCCGGTTTGGAATCCATCTTGGAACCAGAACGAACGCCCTGTTGACTGGAACGTAGACCCAGCAAGTCTGTAATTCATAATACTTTTTCAAGAAGGAAGTTGCATTTTTTTGCAGCTTCCTTTTTATTTTTTGATACAAAATTATTTAATTAAATGAGGAATAACAATGCTTGACGAATTATCTGAAATGCTGAAAGAGTTTGAAAAAGTAAATGCAGTAAAGGAACGCGCAGAGAGCGGAGACTCACAGGCACAGTGCGAAATTGCAGACATGTACCGCAACGGATACGGCACGGAACAGGATTTTGCAGAAGCAATGAAATGGTACAGAAAAGCTGCAGAACAGGGCAATCCCGACGGAATGTACAATCTTGGCGTAATGTACTACTACGGTGATGGCGTAGAAAAAGACTTGAACGAAGCTTTCAAATGGTATGAAAAAGCAGCAGAAAACGGCGAGCCACTTGCAATGCTCAACCTTGCCGCAATGTATGTAAACGGTCAGGGCTGCAAAAAAGACCAGAAAAAGGCATTCGAACTTTACAAAAAAGCCTCAGACCTTGGAGACGCAGGCGGAATGCTCTATCTTGGAAAATGCTACTTTTATGGCATTGGTGTCGAAACGGATTTAACGAAAGCAAACGAATGGCTTTTAAAGGCAAACGCCCGCGCACAAGAAACCGGCTGCGACTGGGTAATGCAGCAGGTAAACAAACTTCTGCCCCAGACGGACATGCTGAACACTTTGGCAAATCTGACGAAATCTCCGGTAAAGGTACAGATTTAGGCAAAAAAAATTGGGGCGCAGTTTACGTGCAGCTTCCTTTTTATTTTTAATTCGACATAAAACAAAAATTATTTTACCTAAAGGCGAGGAAAAATGTTTGAAGACTTACTTAACAGCATGATTGATTTTGAAAAAATTAATACACTAAAGGAACGTGCAGAAAGCGGAGACTCAGACGCACAGTGCGAACTTGCAGACATGTACCTTGACGGCTTTGGCATGGATCAGGATTATGCAGAAGCAATGAAGTGGTACAGAAAAGCTGCTGAACAGAACAATCCAACCGGAATGTACAATCTTGGTGCAATGTACTACAACGGCGAAGGCGTTGAAGAAGACTGGGAAGAAGCCTTCAAATGGTACGAAAAGGCCGCATCCTATGACTTGCCGATTGCAGTAAGGCAGCTTGCCGGAATGTATATTTCTGGAGACGGCTGCGAGGCAGATTCAGAAAAAGCCATTGAACTTTACAAAAAAGCTGCAGACCTTGGAGACGCCGGTGCAATGCTCTCCATTGCAAAATGCTATCTTAAAGGATTATTTGGCTTTGAATTAGATTTAGAGAAAGCAAGCCACTGGCTTTTAAAGGCAAACGTCCGCGCCGGCGAAACTGGCTGCGACTGGGTTCAGGAAGAAGTAAAGGAAATTCTGACTCCTGGCGAATATGACGACGAAGATGAAGACTTCGACGATGACGATGACTTTGAAGAAGAAGAATAGCAAAAGCACCTTGAGCCTAATATAAAAAATTCTTATTCGGGCGCATTTAAAGTTTTGCATCCTGCAAAACTTTAAACCAGGCTTTCCGCCATTCCGCGCTAACCGCGCTCCATTCCTCCACTGCGCTCCATTCCTCCACTGCGTTCCGGAACGCCTCCGGCGTGGAGCAGAACTTGGGCGAAGCTTATGTGTGGCTTGCAAAGACGGAGGCACGGGCAAAGGAAACGGACTGCGATTGGGTTTTGGACGAAATCAAGAAAATCGTGGAGTCTGATGAATTTAATGAAACAGATGATGGTGATGAAGCAGGCACGGACGAAAATGAGGCAGAGAAGATTGCCGAGCTGAAAGAAAAAGCTGAAAACGGCGATAAAGATGCTCAGTTTGATTTGGCAGAAAGGTATTTTTCTGGCGATGGGCTGGAAAAAGATTGGGATATGGCTTTTATCTGGTACAAAACGGCTGCGGAAAACGGGCACGTTTTTGCTCAAGTCTGTACGGGCGAAATGTATTTGCACGGGCGCGGAACGGAGCGAAGTTTTGCGGAGGCGTTCAACTGGTACAAGAAAGCTGCGGATAACGGCGAGTCTTGGGGAATGGACAATGTTGCCAGAATGTATTACAACGGCGAAGGTCGGGAAGTAAATTACAAGGAAGCTGCAAAGTGGTTTGAGAAAGCTGTTGCGCTGGACAACAAAGGCTCGATTTACGCGCTTGGGCTTATGTATCTTAACGGAAAGGGCGTGCAAAAGGATAAAAAGAAGGCTTGGGATTTGATTGAGAAAGCTGCCAAGCTGGGAAATCCTGCCGCTATGCAGAAACTTTTAAGCCGAAAGGGATAATTTTTTTCAACAACACTCAAAGCGAGAGAGCTGGATAAAATGGGAAAAACAGGAGAAAAATAATGGCAAGAGATTTGAGCTTTTGGAAATACGAAAAAGAAGGCGTTCTCAATGACGAGCAGGTTTATGTTCAGCTTTCCGACGGGGAAGAAGTAAAAGGCGTGGAGGAACTTCCTGTTGAAGATGTAATCAAAAGCGTAAAGACTGCATTTTCAGACTGGGAATGGCAAGATGAAAGCACTTTGCAGAAGAAGAACAAAAGCATAGAAATTTTCACGACGAAGCAGTTTGTCCGCTTTGACTGTACATCGCTTACGAACGAAGAAATGAATGCGCTTATCGACATAATGAACGGATACGGCTGCCCGCTGTATGATTCAGCAATTTCCACCCGCTTCGAGTTGTAGGGTGTTTTATTAAAGGAGCAAACTAATGAGAGACAAATTAAAGTTTAAGGATGAAGAATACTTCAATGCGTATATTGAAAAGGAAAAAGCAAGAATTGAAAAATTCTTAAACTGGATTGAAATTGGTGAAACACCAGCAGGGCGAATTCCTGCCGTAAAAAGTGTTTTAATTGATATAAAAACAGATATTATAATCGGAAAATATTCCCGCGGTGATGACCTTGCGCCTATGAAAGATGAATACACAGAGGTCTTCAGGGACTGGCTCCCGCTGTTTTCCACAGAAAGCTACAATGAGCTTTTAAGGATGATTTCTCTGGGAATCCTTTTCGGCATAGACGATGAGCTTTTGGACAAGGCATCAGAGCTTACCGCGCAGGCAGAATTCAAGGACTGGCTCATTTCCTTTTTGTTGCAAGAAAGAAAAGACAGCGAGAAAATCAGCACTGATAAATTCCTGTTCAAAAAAAAGTACCTTCCACCGCTAAAGTCTTTTGTCGAGAATAAAAATATAGATGACATGAAGCTTTATCTTTCAAAATGGTACAACACAAACTGTGGATATTACGGAGCACACAAGAGCACAGAAAAACTCTACTGTGGCTACTGGAGCTTTGAGGCAGGAGCCGTAGCAAAAATCCTCGGCATAGACGACGAGCAGATAAAGGACGCAAAATACTATCCGTATGATCTGGTTCACTTCAAGTGGTAAAACGAGATGTTGCAAATGTTAAGCAAAAATATTGGCGAGCAGATTCTTTATTTGAAGACATGCTTGGAAATGAGCTGTTAGAAGCGACACCTTGCCAAAGTTGACAAAAGCCATAACGCAAGGTATATTAAGACAAATGGGGACGCAATGCAAAAAGAGCAACTTGCCTCCGTTAGCTGAAATTAATCCCGCCCGAGCAAGTCGTCACACTTATGGGCGGGCTTTTTTTATGCTCTAAGTCCTATTTAAGTAGGTAGGTAAGCAGGTCTATAACTAAAGTGATAATTGCAATGACAAGCATCGCGATTTCATACCCTGTCACAGACGGCCTCCTTCATTCACGAGAAATCGGAGGCAAGCCGCCGCATTCCGCAAAGCGTCCCCTGTAAGGTGTATAGTATATTGAAAAGTCAAAAGAATCAACAGAAATCCTCAATATCAAACACGCTTACTAAAATTTGAAAAAATATCCCCACAAGGGTTTTATTAACCGATGCACTTAATCCAACGATTAGAAGAATATACAAGATTCTCAAAAGGTGAGATCAGAGAATGCGCGCAACTTGAGCTGCCAGATTTACAGCTGAGAGATTTTGATTTTACCCCTTTTGATTTGAACAACAGCTATTTTGGCGGCGGAAGCTTTTTTTGCTGCAATTTTGAGAAAGTCTATTTGAGCGGCTCAAATTTTGGCGGAAGCAAATTCGTCTCCTGTAAATTCAATTACAATGAGCTTGTAAAAGCAGAATGGGATGAAGTCATAATGGAAAACATGGAAATCGACTCCATCAGGGCATTCCGAGCAACTTTCTGCGAATCAACTTTTAGGAATATCAGAATAAAGAACGGCGATTTCAAGCTCTGTAATTTTTGGAGCGCAAAGTTCGATAAAGTTACATTTGAGAATTGCAATTTTGAACAAGCAACATTTACCGATGCGAGTTTTAGCGAAGTAGTTTTCAAGGATTGTATCTTGCCTGAAAAATTTCCTAAAGAAGGAGTTCCCAAGCAAGGCTTTTATGTAAAAGGTCGAATATCGAGTTTTGATAGGAATCTCAGAAATGAAGTTTCAGAAATCAACGGAAGCGGGGTTCCAATTGAAACTCGACATTCGCCCTAGTAAAATATTCAAAAGCACTAGACATAATTTGTGTTTTTATATATAGTAACGATAAGACAAAGACGTCGTAAATAATGCGCTATAGGTATGCCCATTTGGTAACTATGGAGCCTTGTTTAAGGCGTCTTTTTTTATGCCTTGCGCAATTTAAGCCAATTGAAAGGAGAAAAAAATGGCTATCAAAGAATTTAACGTTAAGAACGCTTATTGTAAGCGCGTTTGGGACGAGCTCAAAACTCGTTATGCTGACCAGGAGCACTTCCTTCAGGCTGCAGGTCTCGTACTTGAGACTCTTTCGCCAGTTGTTGACACAATGCCTGAGCTTGAGAACACAGCTGTTCTCGAACGCTTCGTTGAGCCAGAGCGCATCATTATGTTCCGTGTACCTTGGACAGATGACCAGGGCAAACCACACGTAAACCGCGGATTCCGCGTACAGTTCAACTCTGCAATCGGACCTTACAAAGGAGGTCTCCGCTTCTCTCCAGAGGTTGGTCTTGACGTTCTTAAATTCTTGGGATTC
>CADCRJ010000051.1 GCA_902803735.1 uncultured Spirochaetaceae bacterium | reverse complement strand
GCTCTTCAAGTTGCCGTAAAAGCCTTTCAGCACGGAGCGGATTTTGTCCTCAACTTCGCTGTTCAAAACGTGCTGCAAAAGCGGCTTATCGTACTCGTCCACCAAAACGACGACCTGATTCCCGGTCTTTTCAAAAGCAGCCTTTATCAAGTTTCTAAAGCGAATCGCAACATCTTTTGACTCAGTACGCTTGCCGTAAATCGCCTCGTATTCCAAAAGCGAGTCATCGATTTTTTCAATCAAATCTTCTACGCTGTCATAACTTTTGCCAGTAAAATCAAAATATAAAACAGGGTATTTTTTCCACTCTGTCTCAGTCTCAGAAAGCGAAAGCCCCTCGAACAAATCTTTGCGCCCCTCAAAGTAACTCTTTAGAGTGGAAAGAAAAAGCGATTTTCCGAACCGCCGAGGTCGGCTCAAAAAATACGGTTTTCCGACACGCACTAATTTTTCGACAAACTGACTTTTATCTATATAAACACAATTTTTTGTGCGGATTTCTTCAAATGTCTGGATACCAATCGGCAGGTTTCGTCTTTCGCTCATAGCACAATTCTAGCACAAAAAAGCGAACTCGTGTATATTTCAAAGAATTGAACTAAAGGAGAAAAATTATGCAAAGCGTATGCTTTACGGGCGCGTGCCCAGACATGACAAGAGCGGAACTGACTGAAAAGGCAGAGGAAAAGTTCGAGGTGAAATCTAGCGTGACAAAGGATTTGGATATCCTTGTGTGCGCAGACCCGAACTCTGGAAGCTCAAAGCTTGAGAAGGCGAAGAAGAACGGAACGAAGGTCATTAGCTACGGCGAGTTTCTTGAAATGCTCGACAGCGATGATGACGACGACGAGGACGAGGAATATTTTGAACTTGATTTTGACGAAGAAACCTTGAAAAAAATCTTTGACAAAGTGCGAGAAAACACAAAAACCGACATTGCATCAGTTTATTTCGGTGAGCCTGACAGCATTACAGACAGCAAACTGGGCGGGTATCCGTATTGGACAAAAGATAAGGAATTCCCAAAATCAGAAGACGGAGAGAGCAATCTTGTTTTGCTTGCTCAAATCAATTTTGCCGAAATGCCTCACTTGAAGGATTTTCCTGACAGCGGTATTTTGCAGTTTTTTCACGCCCCATATCCTTTGTACGGACTTGACGACGGAAATTTCCGTGCAGTCTATCACGAGAAAATTGAAGAGCCTCTTAGTATCAAGGAACTCAAAGAAATGGGCGTGAAAACTCACGAAGATTACATTGATGATTTTCCTGTAAAAGAAGAGGCTGCGTTTGACTTTTCTGCTTCTTCACAGTCAATATCGACATTATGTGCAGGCAGATTCGAGCATGAGATTTTTAAGGCAATTTGTGATTTGAAGCTTCCAGTTCCATCTGATTTTAGCGAAGATGATTGCAACTCAGAAATGCTTGAAGAAATGTATGAATCCGACGCTTTTGAAGAATACCGAGAGTCGTGCGACTTTTTCGATTCTAAAATCAACGGCTATCCTGCGTTTTGTCAGGAAGACCCGCGCAGAGAAGACGATGGATTAGACGTGCTCCTTTTGCAGATTGCAGGGGAGGACGATGTTGTTGACTGGGGTGACGGTGGAGTTGCGAATTACTTTATCAGCCGAGAGGATTTAAAAAAGCGAGATTTCTCTAAAGTGCTTTTCAACTACGATTGCTACTAATCGAAAGAAAAATCGTAGATTCAATTTTCAGATAACGGCACATTCCAGAATTGGAGTGTGTCGTTAACAAAGCAAAGCATTATACAAAAACAATCTTATTTATCTACAGAAATAGGTAAAATTCCTTGCGGAGTGTATTCGCCGTTCAAAGCTCCAAAAATTGCCTTGAAAGTAAACGGCGAGTAGCTGTACCCCAGCAAGATTGTGTCAGCCCACGAAAAATCAAGCACAGGAACAGGCGTAAGGACAGAGATTATTATGACTTTCTTTCCAAGCGGAGCCAGTCTGCGCGCAATTTGAGCACTTGCATTATCAGCGACGCAAATTATTATCGTATCGTAACTTCGTGCAAGCGCGACAAGGTTGTTTCCCATCCAGTCTGTCTCAATCGGGCCTGGATTATAGTTGAACTTGAATTGTGCACAATCCTCGCCCAAGCGTTTTTTTGCTTCCGCAAAGAATTCTGGGTATTGTGTCTGCCCCGCAAGAATGATTTTCTCGCCAAGCTTGGGAGCATAAGGGAAATCCCCGCTCTTATAAACAGTAATTGAGCGGCAAGCCTGAGACAAAAAGAACTTCTGCCCTTCCCTGTCAGGAATTTTGTCATGCAATGTAGCTGGGTCAGGATACAGCGGAGCCGCGTTCCCGCTCTTAAAATACACGAGTTTTGCAAGAATTACGCGGCGAGCAGCCCTAAGCACGGTAGCCCTGAACTCCTTGTCGGAGCTCATCAGAGAAAGGTTCAGCGTCCACTGCTTTTCATCCAGCTGAGCCGTAGTAGAGGAAATTATGATGTCATTTCCAGCCTCAATAGCCATACGCACAGCCTTTGACAAACTTCCCGCATACATAGTGGCTCCGTTCATCATCATGTCATCAGTAATGATAAGACCCTCATAATGAAGCTTTTTTCTCAAGATTTCAGACAAAAAAGTCTTTGAAAGCGAGGCAGGCTCTCCGTTTGCAATGATTTTAGGAAAACTGAGATGACCGCTCATAATTGCAGGGATTTTTTCTGCAATCAAGTACTTGAACGGAACAAGCTCACGAGAATCCAAAGTCTCGTAGTCAATGTTGATTTCTGGCAAATTTCCGTGGGAATCAAGGCTTGTGTCCCCATGCCCCGGAAAATGCTTTGCGGTAGGAATAACGCCAGCAGCCATAGAGCCAGCGACAAAAGCCGCTCCAAGCTGTCCTACAAAAGCAGGGTCTTCCCCAAAAGAGCGCGAGCCTATGACCGTAGAATGCCTGTTAGTGTATAAATCCACAGTCGGAGCAAAATTCATGTTGATTCCCAACGCCTTTATCTCGCGAGAAAGGTAGTACGCACTGTAATAAGCATCTACAGGTCGCTGAGAAGCACCAATCGCCATGTTTCCAGGAGTATCTGAAGTGTCGCCCTTTACATGTCGAATCCAGCCGCCTTCTTGGTCTGTCGCGACGAAAAGCGGTATGCGGAGATGCCTTCCCTGCGATTTTTTTTGCACGGAAGACACAGAGCGTGCGACCTGTTCTGTATTGTCAGTATTCCATCCGAATACCTTTACGCTACCAAGACCTCTGTCCATGACCCACTGGTTCAAAAGGTCGCTAGGCTCTGAGCCTGCCCAGCCAAACATGAGAATCTGAGCAAGAATTTCTTCATCAGACATCTTTGAGACAAGAAAATCCGCAAGCTCAGGAGCTGGGTAATCGCTCCAAAAATCAGCCGTATCAGGTATCTCGGACTGAGAAAATGCAAAAGCTAAAGGAAATAAAAAGAAAACAAAACAAAAAATATTTATGACAAAAGATTTTTTCATGGACATCTTTTCGAGTATATCAAAAAAATCTGTTCATTGCGAGTATGCGAAATGCAATTAAGAATCGTTTCATATTTTTTTCTGTTTTTTGAAGCATACCTCTAGACACAATCTGTTTAATTTTATATAGTATAAATCACTCTAAGGCGTCTTATCCAAGCGGTAAGGAAGCGGTCTGCAAAACCGTTATGCAGCAGTTCGATTCTGCTAGACGCCTCTCTTTGCCAAAGCCTGACTGAAAAGTCGGGCTTTGTTTATATATATTGGCTGTCTGGGATTTTCTAGGCAGCCTTGTTTTTTTATCTCAAAAGAGCAAAATCTTCTTTTAAAAATAAAAAAGAGGGCAAAAAAGCCCTCCTTCTCAAAATCAGTTTGAAACCTTCAATCTAGGAACTAGTTCAAGAATCTTGTCCAACGCATTTTTGCGTGCTTCTTCCGAGCCAAAAAGCAAAGTTACAGTCGCCCCATTCTGCCTCAAAACCTGTATCGTAGTCTTATCTACCATAGTAGTCTCTGAATCATTTTCATACGAAAGCGTAGGAAGGGCATAAATATCATCAAAATAGACCAGTTCAGAACCTGTAACAATAAGATTCTCGTATATTCCTGCATACTTAGCCCCAATAACAGAGCGAGCAGCTATGTGAGTTCCCAAAAGGGAGCACATCAGAAAGATTACGGTAATGTACATTGCAAAATTTCTGAGCGGCACAATCGCAATGATGACTGCACAAGCTACAAAAATCGCGATTGGGTGCAAACAAGAAGCATGTGCAAGTGGCTCCACAAGCTTACCGGCAGAAGAAAGCATTTTTTTTGCACGGACAGGGATAGAAACCAACAAACCGACGTAGCAGATAATAGCAAAAGCCGTAAGAATCATTGAAGTTGTAATGTTTTTCATATTTTACCTCTGTTTTAGCGAGAGCCATAGTGAAAGAGTTTTTCTTGCAGACTCAAAAGCAAGCGGCAACTCATCAATTATTTTCTGAGTTGTAACAGAACATTTCTCAAAAGCAAGTACCTCGCTTTTTTGTGCAACAAATTCAGCATTTTCAGGCATAACAGCCTCAAAGAACACATCGCAGGTCTTGTAAAGAACATTCTTGTACTCATAAGAGTTTGGATAGCTCGCCAGATATTTCAGGCTTACAGGCTCAACACCTATCTCTTCCCTGCACTCCCTAAAGCAAGCTTCTTCAAGGGTCTCGTCAGGATCCACAAAGCCGCCAGGAAACGCAAGAAAACCTTTTCGAGGCTCTTTCGCGCGCCTCTCAAACAAAACATTTCCGTCGCTGTCAGCAATAACAAGCCCAACGGCAGTAGCCACATTGTTATACAATGTATAGCCGCAGTCAGGGCACGCCCATTTACGCATCTTGACGTTTTTTATGTTCTGTTTGCCACAATTTGGACAAAAATTAAAATCATTCTGCATATATGCAAGTTTACATTTTTTCTGCCGTTGAGCAAACCCTATTTTTAAAACAGCAAAAGCTGCTTGTCTTCCCATGATTTTTGAGCAGCGACGTTTATTACGTCGGTGCTTTTTGCCCCTCCAATAAGGAACGACGAATTAACGTCATGCAGGGCATAATTTTTACGAACCGTAGCTTCATCATAGTTTGCATAGCAATAGCGGCACAAATGCGGACAGCAGTTATAATAGGCAATATCTCGTGTAGGCAGACAGTCACAATGTTTTCTTAAATGCTGCCTTCCATTTTCCATGAGTCTTATTCCGTTCGCTTTCTCAATAACTTCTTTTGAAACACATGCGCCTCGCTCCACTCCGTAAGCGAACAAATCAATATCTTCCGCACAACTTTCAATTCTTATGCCAAGCTCCATTCCGATTCTTCCAAAAGCCTGGGCAATAAAGATTTTATCTTCTTTACTGACTTCTTTGAGGGTAGGAAAATTTTTCTTTGTCTTTGAATACAAATCAACAAAACTGATTATACATCTGTCCGTAAAATGAGCGAGTTTCTCTGCCATTTCACGGAATTTTCTTATATGATAAGCCGCAGTGTAGTCGCCGTTTATAAAAATCGGGTCATATCTCCATGCAATCTTTTTTTTACCAAGAATACGCGAAAGCTCGGCAAAATCCTCAATGACCTTTGACTTGTCTGGAACATTAGGCTCTATATCCTTTCCATAAGGAGTAATCGTAACAAAAAAATAAAGTCCGAATTTTTTCAGCTCTTCAATGTAAGGAAATATTGGAGCAGGATTCTTCGAGCAGAAAACTATGCAGTCAACGGCATCCGTATTAAGCAGATAGCGTGTGACTTGCTCAGGGTAGTAGGGATTTCGTACATCGACAAAGCCAGCTTTTACACGGTTCATAAACCACTCAGAATAAAATGCAGGTATATCAGTTCGTCCAGACGCAAACAAAATCATTTTACAACCCCTATTTTGGCTTTGTAAGTCTAATAATAGCAGATTTTGAATTTATCAAAAACGGAAAAACCACATTTTTTGTAAAGATTCCGTGCCGCTGCATTTTCTGGCTTTACAAAAAGAACAGGAATCTGATTTTTATCCATCAAATAAGCCAAAAGATTTCTCATAAGAAGATAAGAGCAGCCCTGCCTTCTAAAGCTTTTTTCTGAGAAAACGCCGCCAATCTGGACGTATTTTTTACCAACAGCGGTCAAAGTCGCTTTTGAGATGATTTTGTCCCCATTAAAGAGCGCAAAGACACGATTTTCTTTTAGCGATTTTTTAAGCAAAAAGCGTGTCACAGCAGGATTATACTGCTGTCCGCCAGATAAGACCTCTTCTTTTTCGTATAATTCCTGAACTGGCAGCAACAAATCCAAATATTCAAGCCCGCAAGAACGGACTGAAAACATTTCATTTTCTACACAAGCCGAAGAAAGCTTCCGCTCAGGCAAAACTTCAGGAAGCTCCATAAAATCGTAGCTGTGCCAAATAGACGGAACCTTGCCATAAGAAGACTTTAGGACATCAACAAACAAATCAGTTCCAGAAGCCCTGCCTATAACGCTAAAAAGATTGTCCGTGCCTATCATAGAAAAAAATTTGAGCAAGCAGGAAAAATATACCTTTGGCTTGCTTTCTACATACGGAAGGCAATGTAAAATCTGCCCGCCTGAAGAATAAGAAAAAACGCCTTCTATGCGTCCGTTCTCCAACAATGCGAAAAAAAGCACTTCTCGCTTCTGTATGCGTTCAAGAAGTGAAACGCAGATTTTTTCATGCAAAAGGAGAAAATCAATTACGGACTGGGGCAAATCAGAGTCTGCCCCAGTTGAATAAGATTGGACAATCATAAAATTTGCAATCTGAGATTGCTACAGGGGCTTACTAAGCGGCCCCTGCAAATAACTCACAAACTTTTAGTTTCTGAAGCTGTGGATTGGGGCAGGAATTCTACCACCACGATTTATGAAGTCCGCACAGCTAAATCTGTTTACGTCTATTACTGGACAGCCGCCAAGCAATCCGCCAAATTCAACCCAATCGCCAGGCTTTTTGCCAGGAGCTGGAATAAGGCGTACTGCGGTTGTTTTGTTGTTTACCATACCAATAGCCATCTCGTCAGCCATAATGCCAGATATAGTCGTAGCTGGAGTGTCACCAGGAATAGCAATCATATCAAGACCGACAGAGCAAACACAGGTCATTGCCTCAAGCTTTTCAAGAGTGATTGAGTGCTGCTTTACGGCATTAATCATACCCTCGTCCTCGCTTACAGGGATAAACGCACCTGACAAGCCGCCTACATTGGTGCTTGCCATTACGCCGCCCTTCTTTACCATATCAGTAAGCATTGCGAGGGCTGCTGTTGTACCAGGAGCACCAGCTCCTTCAAGACCAATCTCCTCAAGGATACGTGCAACTGAGTCACCTACGGCAGGAGTTGGAGCCAAAGACAAGTCCAAAATACCAAAATTTACGCCAAGACGCTTAGCAGCCTCTGTTCCTACTAGCTGTCCCATACGGGTAATCTTAAACGCCATGCGTTTGATTCCATCGGCAAGCTCATTAATCGGGCGGCCTTTGAATTCGCGGGCAGCGGCAAGGATTACGCCAGGACCAGAAACGCCTACGTTAATGACAGCATCGCCTTCTCCAGGTCCGTGAAAAGCTCCAGCCATGAACGGATTGTCCTCTGGGGCATTTGTAAACACAACAAGCTTTGCCGTTGCGTTCACATCACAATTAACGGAAGCCTCGGCTGTCTTCTTGATGGTCTCGCCCATAAGCTTTACAGCGTCCATGTTTATACCAGACTTTGTAGTTCCTACGTTTACGCTGGCACAAACGCTGTCCGTGCTTGAAAGAGCCTCTGGAATTGATTCTATAAGTATTCTGTCAGCAGGCGTGATACCTTTCTGAACAAGGGCACTAAAGCCACCAATAAAGTTAACGCCCAATTCTTTCGCACATTTATCAAGGGTCTTACAATATGACACATAAGATTTCTCGCCGCTTGCCCCTGCCACAAGTGCAATCGGAGTTACAGAAATACGTTTATTGATAATAGGTACACCAAGATCTTTCTCTATATCCTTACCGACACGAACAAGATTTCCAGCATAACGCATAATTTTATCGTAAATCTTGCGGTTCGCAGTCTTT
This sequence comes from uncultured Spirochaetaceae bacterium, assembly GCA_902803735.1. GTDB lineage: Bacteria > Spirochaetota > Spirochaetia > Treponematales > Treponemataceae > Treponema_D. Next base: position 2,039 of record CADCRJ010000051.1, on the reverse strand, counting down.
GCATCGGAATCGGCACAATCCAAAAGGGAAATTCCCATTGTGATACAGCGCACGTCAAGCTTATGACGCATAAACATGTTTACAGTCTCTTGAATCTCAACTGGAGAAAAAATCATAGTCTACCTACCTGACAGAAAAGTAAATGTCTCAAAAACGATTTAACCGTTCTTATATTTAGAAACACTACGCTTATAATACAATAAACACAAGTTATATGGAATCTTAAAAGCAGAACTTTTTCGAGATTCCCTTACAAAAGAATAATGCGATACATCGGCTCTTCTCCTGGATGAAGCTCCAGAATATGCTTCTCGCACGGCAGAACTTCTGTCGGGTCATGCGTAATGTGAAGCAATGTCGTTGTTCCTGTACCCGCAATCTTTTCAAGCAAATCAAGAATCTTTACCCTGTACTGCTCATCAAGACCATGACAAGGCTCGTCAAGGATAAGAATCTTAGGTGTTTTGACCGCCGCACGAATAATAAGGATTACACGCTGCTCGCCATAGCTAAGGCTTCCAAAGGACTCTTTCTCCCGCCCCTCAAAACCAGCCAGCTTAAGCCATTTACGGGCTGCAGCAACCTCAACGTCAGTACGCTGCTCATAAAGCCCTATCGAGTCCCTAAAACCAGATATAATAACGCCCTCAAGGTCTGTACCGCCAACCATTCGATACTCAACGTGCAGGCGATAGCTAACAATGCCAAGCTGTTTTTTTATATCCCAGATAGACTCGCCAGAACCACGCTTGCTGCCGAACAGCCAAATATCATTACAGAAAACCTGATGATTGTCGCCCGTAATCAGCTCCAGAAGGGTCGTTTTACCGCTTCCGTTAGGTCCGCGGATAAGCCAGTGCTCGCCAGGAATTACAGTCCAATCCAAATTTTTTAGGACAAATTTTCCGTCCCAACCAACGTTCACATTATTCATCTGAACGAGAGTTTTTTCGCCAGCAACTTTGCCAGACTGATTCTGGAGCACCTTTGTTTCCTTTGAAATATCGTCAAGCTCGCTTAAAAAAGCCGATTTTTCCTGCTCACGGCTTTTAGCAGCCATCGATTCCCTAGAAGCAAGAAGTTTTTCATAATCTGCCTTGGTACCGCAGAAGCTCACCGCTCCATCCCTGAATTCAAGGACGTTAGTAATCGTATCAGGAATCTCTGTGTAACGCTCCATAGACAAAAGGATTTTTACGTCAGATTCCTTTTTACCTGCAATAGTTTGGAAAAATTCAAGAAGGATGCTACGGCTCTGCACATCAAGCCCTGCAAACGGGTCGCTCAAAATAAGGAGTTTTTTATGCTGAAGCAAAGCCCTGCAAAGGAGAGTACGGCGAATCTCGCCTGTAGACATAAATTTAAGACCGCGGTCAAGGATATGCTCAACGCCGCACAGTTTTACCTCCGGCAAAGTCTCAAGCCTGGAAGCGATTGGCGGCAACGGCTGGTGACGGTGTTTTTTGTCAGGTCCACCAAGCACCTCGCAGATAAATCGGCGTCCTGTGCGCCCCTCGTCAATCTTGTCCATATACTCGGACTCATCAAGCATACGCTCTTCTTCAATAAGATGAGCCGCAACCTCAAGAGAGACAACATCTACGGAATCCTCAAAAAGAGAGAGATACATTGAGCCAAGCTCAGAATTCGGAACAATTCTAGCAGAGCCTGAAAGTGCCTTTACAAAATCAGCCTTGCCACCTCCGTTCGGACCTATGACAAGCCAAGACTCACCAGCGTTCATCTTCCAATCAAGCGACTGAATAAGCGTTTCCCGCTCATTCTCAACCCTACAATTCTGTATTTGAATCAATGTTTCAGCCATAATACTAAAGTATAGTAATGACAAAGAGGATTAGCAATAGAGGGGAAAGATTTCTAGGTCGAATGTCGGGTTTCAAAAAGTAAAATACGCAGAAAGCAGAACAACGGTGAAATCTTGATTCTTAATTTTTGTTTGTAGCAAGTAGCTCTGCTAAATATTCGCTATCAGTCAACGCTCTCTTTATGTCAGATTCTCGCCCCTGTGCATACAAATT
>CADCRJ010000050.1 GCA_902803735.1 uncultured Spirochaetaceae bacterium | reverse complement strand
AGCTCCGCCTTCCTTGTAAAAAATCTCGCTGTGATTTGCCGTGACGGCTGGCGTCTTTGTAATTTCGCCGTTTTCATCCATGCAGAACAAAAAATCCTCAAAACGCGAATGATAAAATTCCTTTGACTCGGAACAGATTGAATCCAAAAGTCCGCTTTCATAAAAATATTCCAGTGCGTCTTCGTTCAAAAGCTTTTTTCCGTTTGCGAGAGAATAGACGAGGCATGGTTTTACGTCAAAGTCTGCGAATCCAAAAAGAAATTTCAGAAATTCCTCACAATCTGGAGTTGGAATCTTGTCAAAATAAGCCTGTTTTGCCCGCTCCACAAGCCATGGTTCCATTTTTGTGAACCGCCGCACGCCTTTTGAAGAAAAACTCCCGTCCGAATCTTTTTTGAGCGCGTAAATTCCTTCGCCCAGAAAAAGCTGAACGCCGTTTACAAGTCCCCCGCCGTTATGAATGCAAAAATAAAGCGTCTCATTTTTGGGATTGTAGCAGAGATTTGAAAAAACATATTCCGTTCGGGCTGGATTCTTTAGTACGCAGGAAGATTTTTCGGGATTGCCTGCGTTCACTGCATAAAGATTTTCGTAATTGCAGCCTTTTTCTTTCGCCACGACAAAATTCCATTCAGAGTCAGCCTTGACCGACTGAAAAACTTCGTCAAAATCTGTTGATTCTGCAAAAGCAATAGGAGAAACTGTCAGAAATAAAATAAAAAAAGCTGCTAATGAATGAAAAGATTTCATGCATTAGATTATAATAAAAACTAAAATTTTTTTAATCTAAATTCTGCAATTCAATTGCGATTTCTTCCATTTCACGGTCTGTCATTGCGATTGTTTCTGCGACGCGGAACAGCTCTCTACGAACGCTTTCGGGTACACAGGTGTTTGTCTTGTAGTGCAGCTCATGCTCAAGACACGCCCAGAAATCCATTGCAATTGTCCTAAGCTGAATCTCAACTTTTACTTGGTGCGTTGATTCTGACAGATAAACAGGAATCTCAATGACAAGGTGCAAGCTTCTGTAACCTGATTCCTTTGGATTTTTGATGTAATCTTTTTCTTCAAGCAGTGTTATGTCTGGTTGCTTTAAGAGCATATCGCGGACTGAATAGATGTCAGAAATATATGGGCAGATTACGCGAACACCCGCAATGTCGTGCAGGTTGTCTATCATTGAGTTAAAATTTATTGGCAAGTGTTTTTTTTCAAGTTTGCCCGCAATACTTTGCGGCGATTTAATTCGTGATTTTACTGTCTCTATAGGATTTCGTCTGCCAGAAACTTTGTTTTCTTTGTTAAGAATGTCCAGCTTTGTCTCTATTTGTTTGATAGCACTTTCATAAATCATCATGATTTGCTGGAATTCAAATGCCATCTTATAAAAATTATCGGGATTATTCAGCAGCTCTCTGTTGATTACCTTTGGGAGTTCCCCGTCTGGAACGGCTTCTGTTGCAAGTTCTTCTATGTTCAAAATAAAGCCTCTTAAAAATCTTCTATAATATACTATATAAACAAAAGATAATAAAAAAGGTTGCAATCGGCAAGTTAAAAATCATTTGTTATTAAGGATTTTCTGTTAATTTATCCAGTAAAAAAAGCAGCTCCTCCATTTTTTTGTTTACTTCTTCTGTTCTGTCCATTATATCGATATTGTACCAAGGGGCTTTTAAAAATCCTTTGTGCACGTATATATCAGCATAGCAATGGAAAATTTCGTCGCTAAAAATTCCCTGCTGAGGCTTTGGAACTTTATAATAAAGCTCTCTTGTAACTTTTATAGTCTTTAGTTTTTGAGGAGTTATGGATTCTTGCTCGTTATTATCCGACGGAGGCAAGAGCAATTCTTTTTCATTTACTGGCCAGTTGTCAACCTTGATATAAAATGCCCTTGCATATCTAGTGCCTCTGCTGTACCTTCCTTGACCTTTAATCCAATGAATCTTTGCATATTTTACTGGTTTTTCATGTTTTATAGACTGACTTGAATCAAAAATAAAGTTTGCATGACAAGCAAGCCTGTAGCCGTAGATTATAATCAGAAGAGCAATTATTCCAAACATAATAGGGGATATGTTCTTTAATTGCTTCTTTAGGTTGAATTTATAAATGCATAAAATCAAACCGATTATAAGTGCTGCAAATAAAAGTGCTGTGGCAATACAGCTCGTTGGGTCAATAAAATGATATTTTCTGGAATCTGTTATGTAGAATAATATTGAGCCGATTGTAAGAGAAAAAAATATCGAGAGCGACAGCAAAGTTTTACAAGCTTTGATTGAGTACAAAACACCAAAAGGAAGCAGCAGATAAATCAAAAAAATAGGAATGCTTCGGGGATAAAAAAAATGAAGCCCTCCCAAGACAATAGAAAGCAGAAAAGCGATTTTATTGTGTCTTATCCATATTTCAAAGTCAATATCAAAAGGAATTTTATCTATTGCGGCTTCTAGAGTGGACTGTTTGAAGTTGTTTTCTTCTATATTATTATCATAACTGTCGATATGGTATGTAAGATTATCCATAACGAAAGTTTAGAGTATTATAAGGCGAAAGTCTAGTTTTAATTGGAACCCCGCTTCCGTTGTCGTGCTCATTTGGGTTCCCGCTGGGAGTTGCTTTCTGCGTATTTTACTTTTTGAAACTTGACATTCGCCTTTTTACTATTGGTTTGAAAAAGCATCGAGTCTTTCAAATACCATCGTTGCTTGAATTTTATCACCACCGAGAAAGCCTTTTGATCCCGAAGATGTTGTGGAGATTGTGTGCAGTCTATATCCTTTTGCTGCTTGCTCATTTATTGCAGCTTGTAGATTTGTCAGGCTGCCTATTCCCGAACCTGTACCAAAAAATTTTTCAGTAAGAACTACTTGTAAAACAACGTATCTGTCTCCTTTTGAGCCATTTGCTTTAAGGGGTTCAGAATCAAAACCAAATGCCATAAAATCTCCTCTTTTAGTTTAGATTTGTTCGGAAACTACTTGCTGATTTGGCTGTGCAGTTTCCGAACGCCTTTTTTATTTACAAAAAAGGCTGTACGGAACACAAAACCCATCCATGGGTTTTGTGATTCCAACGAGAATTTTCTTGTAGAAAATTCTCTCTTTGCTTTTTCCCTGCATCCTTGCAGGGCATTTGCCTATAAAAAGCACGACCGCCGCTGTTAAGCGGCGGTCACAGCCTAATAATTAGAAATCAACTTCTGTGTCGTAGTAACAGCACTTGAGAAGTTTTTCCATTTCTTCCTGAGTTGGCTGGCGTGGGTTT
>CADCRJ010000049.1 GCA_902803735.1 uncultured Spirochaetaceae bacterium | reverse complement strand
CTTGTTGCAGGAGCTATCGTATTGTCGCTTGCAAGCTGTAAGGGAAAAGCTCCTGGGGCTGCTGCAAAAGCTGACGAGGAACCTGAGATTGTTTTTGCCGTAAGTACTTATAAGACTGGAACCGGCAACCTTGATGATTATTTGGAATTTGGTGGTGATGTCGCTTCGGTCAACGCCATAGACGTTCTGCCTGATATGGCAGGAAAAATAAGCCGTGTAACAGTTTCTTTGGGCGACACGGTTCGTAAAGACCAAGTAATTGCATACGTTGATGCTAGCCGGGCCGGAATGTATTATTCTGCAAGCCCTGTAAAAGCTCCTATTTCAGGGCGGGTAACATCGCTTCCAGCTACTGTTGGTGCGACAGTTTCTCAGTCAACTTCAATCGCAAAGGTCAGCCGTACAGATGACCTTGAAGTTAAGATTAGTGTTGCAGAACGCTTTATAAGCCGTATCTCGGACAAACAAGCTGCAGCAGTTTCGTTTGATGCATATCCGAGCGTGGAATTTGATGCAAAAGTCTTTGAGATAAGCCCTGTTCTTGACACAACTACTAGGACAATGCTTGTCAAACTTCGTTTTGCAAAGCCTGACAATCGTATAAAAGTAGGAATGTACGGAAGGGTAAAACTTGTTACTGACAGCGTAAAAAATGCAATAGTCATTCCTAATGGTGCGATTGTAAAGAAAGATGGAAAAAACTACGTGTTCGTGATTTCTTCTCAGAAGAGCGGAGACACGCCTGCAACTGTGCGTATGCAGCCTGTAACGCTTGGTATTTCTGTTGACAATAAGACAGAGGTTACGAACGGTCTTTCTGCTGGAGATGAGATAGTAATAAAAGGCTTGTCACTTTTAACGGATGGGGCAAAGGTAAATATTTTCTCTGTTCAGCAGGCAGAATAAGGGTTTAGAGTTTTTTTGTCGAGGAGTAAATTTACATGACATTATCCGAAAGATGTGTAAATAAACCCGTCACAACTGTCCTTGTATTTTTGATTCTCATTCTTTTGGGAATATTCTGTACAGTACAGATGTCGGTTGATATGTATCCTGATATGGATTTGCCCTATATGATTGTTTATACAAAATACGATGGGGCGGGACCAGAAGAGATAGAGCAGAGCGTTACTTCAACAATGGAGAGTACGCTTTCTGGTCTTACAGGTCTTAAACAAATGCAGTCGCAGTCTAGTTCTGGCGTAAGCATTATTTTTCTTGAATTTAACTATGGAACGAATCTTGACGTAGCCGTGGGCGATGTTCGTGACAAGATAGACCTCGTACGCTCTTTCTTGCCAGATGCGGCTGATTCGCCAGTAACTTTCCGTATTGACCCGTCAATGCGTCCGATTATGACATTCTCGCTGCGAGGCTCGCGTACTCCAGAGGAACTTCGTACTTTTGCGGAGGATGTTGTAGAGCCTCGCCTTACTCAGGTTGACGGAATTGGTTCCGTAATCATAGCTGGCGGTAGAGAGCGTTCTGTAAACGTAGATATTCCGCGTGACCGTCTTGAAGCTTATGGACTTTCAATAAGCTCTGTGGCACAGATGATTGGTGCTCAGAACGTTCAGAGCTCTGGCGGAAAAATCTCTAGCGGTGACTTGAACTATACGATTAAGACAAGCGGAAAATACAAGAGCATAGAGGACATAAAGAATACTGTAATTTCTTATAAAGTCGGTGAAAGCGACGGATTGAACCCTGCAGAAGTCAAAACAATCCGACTGCGTGATGTTGCCGATGTTTATGAGGGATATAAAGATGAGTCTACCCTTGCTTACTTGGATGGAGACCCTTGTGTTATTCTTATGCTTCAGAAGCAGTCAGGCAAGAACTCTGTAAAGGCTGCAAAAAATGCACGAAAGGTTATCAGCAAACTTAAGACTGAACTTCCTGCTGACGTTGAGCTTATTGAGGTTTCAAATACTACTGATATTATTCAGCAGACGATTGGCGAGGTTGTCAACTCAGTTATTCAGGGAGCTTTGCTTGCTATTGCAGTTCTCTTCATATTCTTGCGTTCTATGAAATCTACGCTTATTGTAGGTGCTGCTATTCCTATTTCCGTAATGATTACGCTCTTCTTGATGTACTTTATGGGAATTACTATAAACCAGATTTCTCTTGCAGGTATGCTTCTTGGTATTGGTATGCTTGTAGATAACTCAATCGTAGTCCTTGAGAACATCTATTCGTATATAGAGAGGGATACTAAGCCGAGAGTCGCTTCGATTCTTGGTTCTCAGGAGATGGTTCTTTCTATCACGGCAAGTACGCTTACTTCTGTCTGTATCTTCCTTCCTATGCTTATGTTCAAGAAAAAGCTTGGAATCATGGGACAGATGTTCAATGATATTGCATGGACTGTAATTTTCTCTCTGATTTGTTCTCTTGTAGTTGCGGTTTGTCTGGTTCCTGTTCTTACTGCAAAGCTTGTAAAAAAACGCCAGCATTCGAGCAAGACCAATGGTTTTAGCTACGGTGTGAACAGAGCATTCAACAATTTCTTTGACAAGCTTGATGAACGTTATGCTCGTTGTGTCTCGTTCGTACTGCACCATAAGGCATTGTGTATTATCGTGCTTGTGTTCCTGTTCTTCTGCTCAATTGTGGCTGTAAAGCTTGTAGGTTTTGTGTTTATGCCAGAATCTGCTGCAAATACTGTAAAGGTTGAATTTGAGCTTGCACAGGGTACTAAAGTTGAGGCTACTGAGGACGTAATCCGAGAATTCCAGCAGATGGCTTTGCAGGATTTGGTCGGTGTAAAATACAGCTCAATGACCGTAGGCGGAACAAGCATCTGGTCTTCTGGTACGGAGTCTAATAAAGGTGCTATTGAGTTTACTTTGTACCCTCCGAGCGAACGCAAGCCTGGTTATGACAATGAGGCGAGTGCGAAGGAAAAGCTCCGTAAGTATTTTTACATATTCCCAGGGGCTGATTTGTCATTCGCTGCAAATGCAAACGGAGCTTCAAGTTCTAGCGGTCTTAGCATTGATATAAAGAGTGATGATCTTGACCTTGTTCGTACTACGGCGGCACAGGTTGAGCAGCTGCTTAAAGACAAGGCAAAAGATCTTGTTACAGAGATTGATTCTGATCAAGAGGACGGACTTCCTGAGGCAGAGATTGTGATTGACCGCGACCGTATGTACGAATTCGGCCTCGACATATACAACGTAGGTGCCGAGATAAATGGTGCTATTAATGGAAAGACTGCCAGCCGATACACAAAAAACGGCGACGATATTGATGTTATTGTTCGTCTCGCAGAAAAAGATAAGAAGAAGCTTAATGACTTGGATTCAATCTCTGTCGTGAACAGTTCTGGACTAAGGATTCCGCTCTCAAGCTTTGCTCATTATGAGCAGGCGATGGCTCCTGTTACGATTTACCGTCAGGATCAGGCTCGTATCATTCACGTAACTGGTAAACCTGTAAAGGGATTGTCCCTTGATAAGGTTCAGGCTGGCGTTCAGAAGCTTATTGATGACAATATTCCTAAGGATGATGCTGTTACAATCTCATTCTCTGGAGACTTTGCTGATATGATGGAAGCTGTAGTGAACTTTGGTCTTGTTATCATATTTGCTGCCTTGCTCGTATTTGTTGTAATGGCTTCGCAGTTCGAGTCCCTTATGGATCCGTTTATCGTTATTTTGACCATTCCGCTTTCGTTTATCGGTGTTATGGCGATTTATGCAATCGTCGGAAAGCAGCTCAATGTTGTTACGATTATTGGTATGCTGGTTCTTGTCGGAACAATCGTAAACAATGGTATTGTTCTTGTAGACTATACCAACTTGCTGAGAAAACGTGGGTATGCTTTGGAAGAAGCTTGTGTTCAGGCTGCACGTAACCGTTTGCGCCCGATTCTCATGTCAACGCTTACAACCGTTATTTCGCTTGCTCCAATGGCGTTCTTCCCTGGCGAAGGCTCTGCAAATATGCAGCCAATCTCGCTTACGGTATTTGGTGGAATGTCTTTCGGTTCCCTTATGACGTTGTTCCTTATGCCGACGATTTACTTTATCGTAAACAACAGGCGACTTAAAAAGGCGGCTAAACGTGCTGCAAAGCTCGGAAAACCAATTCCAGCAGATGGAACTATAATGGGTGTTTCTACAGAGCAGTCTGCGGAGGACTTAAAGAGAGCTAGATACGAGCGTAAAAAGCAGAAAGCTATTGCAAAAGCTAATAAGATTATGGAAAAATACATGGGAGATGGCATATAACGAAATGAGTTACATAGAAAGTATAAATCAGCATGCTGGCGTTCAGAAGCGCGTTGAAATTATCTTTTCTCAAGCGATAGAGGAAGATTTTGTTCAGCTGTTCAAAGAAAATAATGTTGCTGTTCGCTATACAAAGCTTGAAAATATAATGGGTGCAGGTTATTCAAATCCCCGCCTTGGAGATTCTGTCTGGCCACAGCTTAATGTAATGTACATTATTTATTGTAGTGAAGAGGATTGTAAGACAATAATAAGCATTGTCGAGCAGTTACGCTTGCAGTACATTGGCGAAGGAATCGCTTGCTTTGTAAGCGAGTCTACAGAAGTGTAAATATAAGATTTGAAAGGGGCAATCGATATGTTTGCCCCTTTTTTCTACAAAAACGGATTCCAAAATCGGCTTCCGTTGCTGTAGGTGAGGGCTAGGGCGGCGGCAGAAAAAACAATGCTGAAAGTGATTGTAAGATAATCGCTTTTTTTCAGTTCTTTTGCTGAATACCATGTGCGTGTTTTGTGTTTGCCAAATCCGCGCAGCTCCATTGCGTTCGTTACGGAGTCAATTTTTTCCATACTCGTGAAAACCAGCGGAAAAAGGATTGCGCCCATGTTCTTGATTCTTGAAAAGATGTTTGCTTTTGAAGACATTTCAATTCCGCGCGCTTCCTGTGCGTTCTTAATCCTGTTGAATTCCGTCTGAACGTCTGGAACGTAGCGCAGCGAGATTGCGACCGAGTAGCTGGCGGTGTAGGGTAGCTTGATTCTGTTCAGGCTTGCCGCAAATTCGCTTGGGTTTGTGGAAGTGATGAACATAAAAACAGACGGAATTATGCTAAAATATTTTAGAACCACATTCAGCTCATAAAAAAGCTGCTGCGAAGTGATTGTATATCTTTGCGAAATCCTGAACAAATCCGTGCGCGAACCATAAATCTTGCAGCCTTCGTAAGGCGAGAACAAAAAGATTGCGAGCACATTTATTGAAAGAAAAACTGCAATCAGCAAGAACAGCGAGCGAACTTCTGACCATTCAGTTTTTGAAAATTTGAGAATTACAAAACTGAGCAAAATCATCACAGCAAGAACTCTTGTGTCGTAGCTGAGCATTGTTGTGAGCGTCCACAAAATAAAAAAAACAAGTTTGGTCAGACCGCAAAGTTTGTGAATAAAACAGTCTTTTTCTTTGTAAGTGATTATTTTTGCCATTTAGGATTTTCTCCTGTTTTCTTGCTCAAAATGAATAAACTTGTCCGCAAATTCCGAAGCGTTTTCAATTCCGCATTTTTTTGCAAGCTCGTAAAGACTCGTTTTCTTAAGACTTGCGGCACGTGTAATTTCTTCGTTCGTAAGAATATCCGTGCTTTTTCCAGTCGCCAGAACTTGCCCGTCAGAAATAACGATAGTTTTGTCCGTGTACTCAAGCATCAAGTGCATATCGTGCGTAATCATTATGATTGTAATGCCAAACTCACGATTGAGCTTTCGCAAAAATTCCATAATCTCGGTGTAATGCGCAAAATCCTGCCCGGCGGTCGGTTCGTCCAAAATGATGACAGAAGGATTCATCACAAGAATCGAAGCGATTGTGACACGTTTTTTTTGCCCAAAACTTATTGAGCTTACCGGCCAGTTTCTGTAAGGATATATTCCGCAGATTTTTAGAACTTTGTTCACGCGCTCTTTAATCTCGTCTTTCGGGATTTTTCGCACAGTCAGCCCAAGAGCAACTTCATCAAAAATAATGCTTTTAGAAATCATCTGGTTCTGATTCTGCAAAACGAACCCGATTTTTTCGCCGCGCTCTTTTATGGACAGATTCGAAATATCTTCTCCGTTCAGCAAAATCTGCCCTTCGTTCTGAGCATAAAATCCGCAGATTAAAGACGCAATCGTAGATTTTCCGGCACCGTTCGTTCCCACAATGCTCACCATTTCGCCCTTTTGAATTGAAAAACTTACGTTTTTTATGCAAAACGGAGCATTTTCTTCATATCTAAAGCTCACGTTTTTAAGTTCGATGGCGATTTCTTTGTTTGGAGCAAGAGGATTTTTTTGGATTTTCTCAAACCACGAGAGAACTTTTTGCTTGTACGGCTCAAGATTCATAGATTCAATATGCTCAGGCTTGTCTTCTGCCTTTAACTCGCAGCCCGCGTATTTGAGTGCAGAAATGTAAAGCGGCTCGCGGATTCCTTTTTGCCAAAGCAAGTTTGTGCACAAAAGATTTGCAGGCGTGTCGTCCGCAACAATTTCGCCGTTTTCCATAAGAATGATTCGGTCAACGTTCCTGTACAAAACGTCTTCTAGCCTGTGCTCGATTATTATTACCGTTTTTTCCTGATTTTTGTTTAT
>CADCRJ010000048.1 GCA_902803735.1 uncultured Spirochaetaceae bacterium | reverse complement strand
GATAGGCCGCAGGTGCAGGCGCGGCGACGCGCACAGCCGGGCGGTACTAATAGGCCGTGAGGCTTGGCCATATTGTTCCCCTTCCTTCCTCCTCTCCTTGAGGCCTTTTCCCTTCCCTATGATGTCCTTTCCCCTGGTATGGCCCCGCCGGCTTGGCTGCCCGCGGGGCTTGGTCTTTTTAAAGATAATAGTAGTAAATCAAAAATATTTATCCTTCTTCTTGTTGAACTTTTTGGAAACGACGCTAAACCCTTTGTTTATGGCTTTGCCTTTTGAATGAGAGTAAAATACTTGACAGAAGAGGTACAATTCAATGAAATATCAGGGACTTTTTGAGCCTATAAAAATTGGCAAAGTTGAAATCAAGAACCGCTACGCAATGGCACCGATGGGACCTCTTGGTCTTGGTGACTGCGAGGGCGGCTGGAATGACCGAGGAATCGACTACTACACACGCCGCGCTCGGGGCGGAATCGGTCTTATCATAACTGGCGTTACGTTCTCCGATACCGAGGTTGAAAAGCCTTCGTTCCCGAACACGCCGAATTCAACGTACAATCCTGTTCAGTTTGTGCGCACGAGCCGCGAGATGACTGAGCGAGTTCACGCTTACGGTGCAAAGATTTTCTTGCAGATGAGCGGCGGATTCGGACGCGTTACGATTCCTACAAACCTCGGAGAATTCCCGCCAGTTTCTGCATCCGCAATTCCGCACAGATGGCTCGACAAAACGTGCCGTCCGCTCACCGTCGAAGAAATCCACGGAATCGTAAAGAGCTTCGGAAAAGGCGCGTTCAACGCGAAGCGAGCTGGCTTTGACGGCGTTGAGATTCACGCTGTTCACGAGGGATATTTGATTGACCAGTTCGCAATTTCGTTCTTCAACCAGAGAAATGACGAATACGGCGGAACCCTTGAGAACCGCCTGCGTTTTGCCCGCGAAATCCGCGAGGAAATTGCGCGCACTTGCGGACCTGACTTCCCGGTAGCACTCCGCTTCTCCCTCAAATCGATGATTAAGGACTGGCGCGAAGGTGCTCTTCCGGGCGAGGAATTTGAAGAGAAAGGACGCGACATTGCAGAGGGAATCGAGGCTGCGAAGCTTCTCGAACAGTACGGATACGACGCTCTCGACGTTGATGCGGGAACGTACGACGCTTGGTGGTGGAACCATCCGCCGATGTACATGGAAAAGGCTCCTTACAAGGAATTTGCGAGAATCACGAAAGAAAACGTTAAGATTCCTGTAATCATGGCCGGCCGCGTTGACAATCCTGACACGGCACTCGACTGCCTCGAAAAAGATGTTTGCGACATGATTTCGCTCGGTCGCCCGACTCTCGCTGACCCGGACATCGTGAACAAAATCCGTACCGGAAAGCTTGCACAGATTCGCCCTTGTATTTCTTGCCAGGAAGGCTGTATGGGACGAATCCAGACTTATTCCCTCATCAACTGTGCGGTTAACCCGCAGGCTGGAAAGGAACGCTTGAACAAGCTCAATCCTGTTGTGAGAAGAAAGAAGGTTCTCGTCGTCGGCGGTGGCGTGGCTGGTTGCGAAGCCGCGCGTGTGCTTGCCGAACGCGGACACGAGCCAGTTCTTTACGAGTCAACCGACCGCTTGGGCGGAAACTTGATTCCTGGCGGCGCGCCTTCGTTCAAAGAGGACGACTTGGCTCTCGCAAAATGGTACGCTGACGAGCTTAACCGTCTCGGCGTAAAAGTTCACTTGAACACAAAAGCCGGCGAAAAAGAGATTTTGGACAAATCTTACGACGCTGTGATTATGGCGACAGGTTCACGCCCGAAGAGATTCTCGCTCGGCGATGACGACAAGGTTTACTCTGCCGAAGAAGTGCTTCTTGGAAAGAAAGATGCCGGAAACACCGTCGTTGTCGTTGGTGGCGGACTTGTAGGCTGCGAGCTTGCGCTTGACCTTGCGATGAAGGGAAAGAAAGTTACAATCGTTGAGGCTCTTGGAAAGCTTTTGGCTGTGAACGGACCTCTCTGCTCGGCAAACCGCGAAATGCTCGAAAAACTCATTCCGTTCAACGGAATCGACGTTTGCTGCAACGCGAAGGTCACAGGATTCAAGAACGGCGTTCTTAGCGCGACCGTCGAAAGCGGAACGAAAGAATTCAAGGCAGACAGCGTAGTTCTATGCGTTGGATATTCGAGCGAGAATTCGCTTTACAACCAGTTCAAGAACTGCCTTGACGAAGTTTACCTCCTCGGCGATGCACGGCAGGTTTCGAACATCATGTACGCAATCTGGGATGCCTTCGAGGTAGCGAACAACATCTAATAATTAAGTATAAAAAATCGAGTTAGTGTTCTGTTGAAGTGCACCAACTCGATTTTTTTATGTTTTTTTCCGATAATCAAAATAGTTTCTTTGTGAAACTGTGCAACTATAGGGACTCTCGCGAGTTCTGACAAGGTTGGCGGTTGGGTCTTTCTGGCTCCAGTGGCAATGCCGTATGGCAAAGCCATATTTTTAGGCTGGTAGGGCGTGCGGTGAGTGCGAAAGTAATCTTTATGATACTTTGGATTATCGTGCTTTTGTTGCTCTGTTATCCTGCATTTTAATGCACCTCTCTTCGGTATATTTCTGAGAGAGCAAAATAAAACCGCCTGAGTCTCCACACCAAGGCGGTTTTTAACCAAATTAGGACGAAGACCAACTAAACTTTAGTTGCACTTCTTTTTTATTATATCGGATAGCTCTAGGAAAATCCACAATTTTTTAATGCATTTTTAGTTAGAATGTATAATAATAGTCTTTGGACTATTTAATATGAACACACGGAATTTTAAATGCTTTCAGACGGTTTATGAAGAGAAAAATCTGCAAACGGCGGCGAGCAAGCTTTTCTTGTCGCCACAAGGACTTAGCAAAGTTATAAAAAGCCTTGAAGATGAATGTGGTGCACCGCTTTTTGTGAGAACAAAGGAGGGCTTTGTTCCGACTGAGAGTGGCAAGGTATTTTACGAGAAATCAAAAATCGTAACGAAAGATTTGAACGAGATGTTTTCGAGCATTGAGGCGATAAATGACCGTGACAGACGATTTAAAATCGGATTTGCGACAGGAACGATTCGTGCGATTAATATTGCGGTAGTCCGCAAATTCATGGAAGATACTCCTCAGATTCTCGCAAGTTGGCACGAGCAGGAGAACGAGAGTGTTTTTAAGCGAGTCCTAAACAACGAGATTGGCTTTGGTCTTGTCATTGGTAAGCGAAATGATTCTGCATTAAAGTATGTAAAAATAAAAAGCATAGATGTAGTGCTTTATGTCTATAATGGTCATAAACTTTGGAGCCAGAACATAGCAGAGCTTGCCGATATAAAAAACGAGCCTCTTATTTCAATGAACGAGCATTATCACATTTTTCAGGATGTTATCAATGCCTGTCTTATGAACGGTTTTAAGCCTGAAATTGTTGCGAGAGTTTCTGAGGGAGAGTCAATTTATCAGCTTGTAAAGAACAAAATCGGAATCGGGATTTCTCCAAAGTTTTTTGAAGATACGGAGGAGATAAGAGCTGTGCCAATAAAAGATGCCTATACATGGGATATTTATGGCATTTACCGTAACGATACGCCAGATGTAGTTCTGGTAGAGCAACTGATAAGACGATTGACTGGGAAAAAATAATTGAATAGAAATTTTCGGAAGTTGCGGTCTTTATGTCCTCTGTTTCTGAACAGGTTTAATGTTGCTAAAAAAATTGTTTTGGTATATGATTTATTCATATTTGGGGGCGTAGCTCATCTGGTAGAGCATTTGGTTCGCAATCAAAGGGTGGCCGGTTCGAGTCCGGTCGTCTCCATACTTAGACCGCCTGATTTCAGGCGGTTTTATTTTTGAGGGTTTGTTATGACAATCATTCATGGTCTTTTATTGGGTCTTTTGCAAGGTATTGCTGAGTTTTTGCCTATTTCGTCGAGCGGGCACTTGGCACTTATGAAACATCTGTTTGGGATTGATTCCAAAATAGATGCGGGTTCCCTTTTGCTTTTTGATGTATTTTTGCATTTGGCAACTCTTTGTGCTGTATGTTTGTATTATAGAAAGATTATTGCAAGCCTTTTTTGTGCTTTGTTCCGCTGGATTTTGCGAAAAAACGTGGACTCCGAGCCTGCTTCTGAGACTGAAGTAAATGGTTTTTCGCTTGCTTGTTCTGAAACTGTAAGACGTAACACTATAGTTATGGTGATTATCAGTACTTTTTTTACAGGAATTATAGGTGTATTTATATCTAAGTTGCTTCCTGAGTTATCTGTTCGTTTTGTGTGCACGGGATTTTTAATAACGGCTTGTCTTTTGATTTTGTCCGCTGTTTGGGATCGCAAACATATGAAGAATTCAGAAGAAGAAAGAAAAATTACGGTTTTTCAGGCTGTCTTTATTGGAATCGTGCAAGGATTAGGAACTTTGCCAGGAATTTCAAGGAGTGGCTCAACAATCTCTGGTTCGTTGTTTTGTGGTATTGATAGGGAAAGGGCTGGCGATTATTCATTTTTGATTTCAATTCCAGCTATATTGGGAGCTTTCTTGCTTGAGGTTAAAGACATTGGGGATGTTTCTGCGTCTGTAGGTCTTCTTCCGTTGATTGTAGGGTGTTTGGTTGCTTTTGTGTCTGGGTATTTCTCACTTGCTTTGCTTATGAAAATCGTAAAAAAAGGCAAGCTGGAATATTTTTCTGCTTATTTGATACCTGTCGGTATTTTAGGACTAATTTTCCTATAAAATTGACTAAAAATGTGCTAAAGCACTAGGCAAAGTTTTTATAATTTGATATAGTTTTATCCACGTTTGGGGAGTTTCCCGAGTGGTCAAAGGGGACAGACTGTAAATCTGCTGCTTCTTGCTTCGTAGGTTCGAATCCTTCACTCCCCAATAAAAAAAGCTACCAGAAATTGGTAGCTTTTTTTATGTATATTTTGTATTGCCGCTATTTGTCAGCGAGTTCCTTGAATAAATCTATTTCTTTTTGATAGAGAGAAATACCTTCTTTCCAGAAATCACTTGTTGTGATGTCAAATCCGCATTCCTTACAAAGCTCTTCGCAGCTCATATTTCCTGTGTGTGAAAGCAGTTCCGCGTAGCGTTGTGCGAATTTTTCACCTTCTTTTTTGTATAATGAATAAAGACCTGCTCCAAAGAGCTGACCAAATGCATACGGAAAGTTGTAGAAATCAAGACCTGTAGAATAGTAATGTGATTTTACAGCCCACATATATTCGTGACGCTCTTCGTTCAGCCCGTCGCCGTAGGATTTTTCCTGTGCGGCTTTCATAAGCTCAGAGAAATCATTTGCAGAAAGCTCGCCCTCGCTGCGTTTCTCAAAAACGCTCTTCTCAAAGTAGAATCTGCTCAGAATGTCAACCAAAGTCTGGCTTGTATCTTGCAGGTCGAGTTCGAGAATTTGAAGTTTGTCTGCACCGTCGCATTTGGAAATCATATCCTGCTTGACTATTGTTTCAGCAAATGTAGAGGCAGTTTCTGCCAATGTCATTGGGTATGAGAAGAATGCTGCTGGCTTGTCTTTCATGCATGAGAAGTGGTAAGCGTGACCAAGTTCGTGTGCGAGTGTGATAATGTCGCTGAATGCTCCTGTAAAGTTTGACAGAATGCGGCTTTCGTGAGTAAGGGCAAAGTCTTCGTCATAGGCACCGCCTACTTTTCCAGGACGAACTTCTGCATCAATCCAGTTTTTTTCAAACGCAGTTTTTGCAAACGCTCCCATTTCAGGAGAAAAAGAAGAATACCTTTCAATTATGTAATCTTTGGCTTCTTCAAACGACCATTTTTTGTTCAGAATGGAATCTGAAGCGGCAGATTTTGTGCCAATTGGAGCAAACAGGTCATAGAAAGCAAGTCCTGCGCCATTTTTGCCTGCTGTCTCACTAGCTGTAAGTCCGTGCTCAGACAAGTACTTTGCTTTTTCTTTGAAATATTCACGCCAGCTTGGAAGGGATTCCTCGATTGCAGAAATGAGTGCGTTGAGCGTTTCCTTTGAGAGGCGCCCTGATGAGAGCGAGCGGTCTATTGCGGCTTGCCAGTTGCGGCGTTTGTTTAATGTGCAGGTCTCGCCTTTAAGATTGTTCAGGCAGGCAGCGAACGCGATTTCGTTTTGCCTGAGCAAAGCAACTTCTTTGAGGTGAGATTTTTTTCGCAAGACTGCATCTGGGGAATATGCGTCGTTTCTAAGCTCGTTGAATGTTTTGCCGTTCTCGTCCTTTAGGTTTGAGATGATTTGTTCGTGCAGCCTGTCCCAAGCGTCGCCGCCTGTTCTCTGTAAGTCAGAGGCAAGGTTTTCTTCTGCTGGAGACATCTGATGCTTTGTTTCTTCGATTTCTTCGCTTAGAATGAACTTGTAGTCTGCAAACTTTGGGTAGCGGGCATAAAAGTCGTCAAGATATTTTGAGTTTGCGAGCAACACGGAGCGGAATGAAAGTTCTATCTGCTCATAGCGTAGCCCTATCTCGTCAATTTTTGAGATATTGTTGAGATATGCTGTGTTAGTGGTGTCTGTTGAGTATATGACATAAGCATAGGCGTTGAGAGTTGATGCAAGAGCTGTAACGTTGTTGTCTGCTTCGAGATAACCTGCGAGCCATGCTGGAAAATCAAAGTTGGACGAAGCTTCTTTTATGAATTTGCGGGCAGTTTTCAAAAGCTGCTCCAAATTGTCCATACCAGAATTGTATGATGCGATTGCATTTTTGTATTCTGGTGAATCGATAGAAGAAAAAATAGAATCAAGATTCCATCTTGGAATAAAATTTGTTTGTTTCATATAAAAAGTGTAAATCTTTAATTAAAAAACGAAAAGAGGAATTTTAGCCTGTTTCAAAAAGCATTTAAGAGTAAAACTTATTTTGCGAAATTTTTGAAACAGGCTTATAAATCGCGATTACTTTGTGTCTTTTCGTACCGACAAGGCTCTCATTGAGTTCAGGACAGCGAGAAAGCAAACTCCTACGTCGCCAAATACAGCGACCCACATGTTTGCTATTCCTGCTGCTCCCAGAATCATAATTGCGACTTTGACTCCTATCGAGAAGATTAGGTTCTCTTTTACGATTGCAGTTGTTTTTCGGGCAATTTTTATTCCTGTCTTTAGCCGAGATAGATTGTCATCCATGATAACTATGTCGGCGGCTTCTATTGCCGCATCGCTGCCTAGGGCACCCATTGCAATGCCTACGTCTGCACAGGCAAGCACTGGAGCGTCATTTATGCCGTCACCCACGAATGCAATGCTTTCATTCGCGGATTTTTGTTTTAGTTCTGTTATGCGGCTGACTTTATCTTCTGGCAGCAACTGTGCGTATACATCATCGATTCCAATCTCCTCTGCGACTGCCAGGGCTGTTTCTTCGCTGTCGCCAGTAAGCATTGCGGTTTTGTGTATTCCGAGCTTTTTCAGTTCTTTTAATGTCTGTGCCGCTTCAGGCTTTGTTTTGTCCGAGATTATGATGCAGCCTTTGTAAACGCCCTCTAGTGCTACGTAGATAACGGTTCCTTGTGTCTTTTCTGTATAAGGGCAGAAGTCGCTGATTTTTTCTTTTCCCATGAGTTTGGAACTTCCGACAAGGACAGTTTTACCGTCCAAATTTATCTTTATTCCATGTCCTGCTATTTCCTGTGCGTTTTCTCTGAGCACTTTTGAGCAGCACTCTCCGTTGGAAGCTTCCGAGTGAGCAAGCTTTATTGAAGTTGAGATTGGGTGCTGCGAGTAGTATTCTGCGTGAGCCGCGAGCGATAAAAGCTGTGTCTCGTCTGTTCCGTTTGCAGGTATTATTTTTGAGACGTTGAAAACTCCTTGTGTAAGGGTTCCTGTTTTGTCAAATACTATCGTCGTGGCTTTTGCAAGTTTTTCAATAAAATTGGAGCCTTTGACAAGAATTCCTGCTGCGGATGCGGCTCCAATTCCGCTGAAAAATGTCATTGGAATTGATATTACAAGGGCGCAAGGGCAAGAAACTACAAGGAACATCAGGGCGCGGTAAATCCATGTTGAAAAGCCGTAACGAGTGAGCAGCTCTGGGTTTACGACTTTTAGCACTATAGGAGGAATGAGGGCGACCGCTACTGCACAGATACAGACTATTGGGGTGTAAACTTTTGCAAAGCGTGTTATGAACTTCTCCGACTTTGCTTTGACCGCGCTTGCCTTTTGTGTGAGTTTTAGGATTCTTGTGGCTGTGCTGTCTCCGAATGTTTTTTCCACTTTTACGGTGATTACGCCCGTTGTGTTGATGAAACCCGCAAGAACCGTGTCTCCGCTGCTGATTTTTCTTGGAACGCTTTCGCCTGTGAGGGCTGAAGTGTCAGCAAAGGATTCTCCGCTTTCGATTGTACCGTCCAATGGAATGCGCTCTCCTGGCTTGATTTGAATTAGCTCGCCTATGTTGACCGATTCTGGCGACACTACTTCTGTCTTGCCGTTCCTTAGTACGGTCGCTTTGTCTGGGCGTATGTCCATAAGGGCTTGTATTGAGTCGCGTGATTTATCTACTGCATAATCTTGGAAGAATTCGCCGACGGAGTAAAAAAGCATTACGGCTACGGCTTCCATGTACTCGCCGACAAAAATAGCTCCAATAGAGGCGACGCTCATAAGGAACTGCTCTCCAAAGAGATTTCCTTTGCGGAGGTTCTTTATTGCTCCTTGTATTACGTTTTTTCCTACAAGCAGATAGGAAGCGAGATAAAGGGCTGCATACAAACCTTTTATGATAATGTAGTTTATGTGCAGTCCTTCAATAAATGGAGAGTTTTCTGCAAAGATTGGAAGATGTTCCAGAAACAGAGCCATAGCAAACAAAACAGCTGACAAAATGATTTTTTTGAGGCTTGTTTCTTCCTCCTCCTCATCATCATCGTCTTCATGGCAGCAACAGCAATGAGAATGTGTGCTTGACTCTGTGCAGTCATCGTGGTGGTGTGCATGATGCTGTGTATTTTTACATGTGCAGTCACAAGAAGAGTCACACTCGTCTTCATGTAAGATTTCTTTGTTTATTTCTGGTTTCATATTTCCTCCTGTTTTGGTTTTATTCAGATATGTGTTCTATTCCTTGTGACAGAATTGATGTTACGTGACTGTCAGAAAGGGAGTAGATTATTGATTTTCCGTTACGCTGGGATTTTACGAGCTTGTTTGCTTTTAGAATCTTAAGCTGATGGCTTATTGCAGAATCCGTGGCGGAGAGTTGCTGTGCTATTTCGCCTACTGAAAGCTCGTGCTTTAGGAGTGCAAACAGAATCTTGATTCTGGTTGAGTCCCCGAATATTTTGAAGAGTTCTGCTAAATCAATCAGAAGATCTTCATTTTGTGGAATATTTGAGTCCTGTTCTAAGGCAGGAACCGAATTGTTCTGAATATTGCTCATAAGCTTCCTTTATACTGATGAATACTTGTTCATTTGAACAAACATTCAAATGAACAAGTATATATTGTACTCAGTTTTTTTAATTGTCAATAGAAAAGTGAAATTTATGTCGAAATTTAAGAATTTTTAGGTTATAGTTAAATGGAGGCTTTAAAACTGTCTTAAAGGGCGACTGCCGAGTTTTGATTGAAAGCTCAGAAATCAACGGAAGCGGGGTTCCAAGCCCGAAAAAAAATCTGCACAAGCGAAGCGCGGAAGCCTTTTTTTCGGAATTGAGCACAGTCGTTGTCGTGCTCATTTGGGTTCCCGCTGGGAGTTGATTTCTGCGTATTTTACTTTTTGTAACTCGATATTCGACCTTAAAAACAAAAGTAGGTGTAAAAATGAGAGTTAAATATATTTTTTCAGCGATGCTTGTTTGTGTATCTTTTATGATGCTTTCTTGCGGCAAGCAAAAAACGATTGTAGGAAAGGCTTTTTACAATAAGCAGGATGAGACCGTTAAAAAACTTGCCTTTAGCAAGGATGGAACTTATTCCAGCGTGACGACGATTGATAGTAAAGGGTATGTTGATGACAAAGGGGAGGTTCAGGATAAAATCTCTTATAGGTACGAAGTGTCTGGCAATTATCTCTTGGAGGACGGGGCTTTTGTTCTGACTGCAAATAAGTTTGATATTTTTGCAGATGAAGAGGATATAAAGGTTAAATTCCTTGTACAAAATGAAACTACTACCGAAAAGCTTCTTGCTGACGAAAGCGGACGTTTTTTCTATGAGCTTTCTGATGACGATGAGCTTACTTTTTGGTATGAGACAAGCAGCAAGGACTTTGGCGTTACATATATAATGGATGCTCGCTAAAATTTGGGAATCTTGGCATAAAAAAACTGCACTTGGTGTTACCTTGTGCAGTTTTTTGTTTTTAGAAGTTGTTCTTGATTTTCTCTATCTGCTCGTGCTGCTTGTCAAATTCTTCCATGATGTGGTCAATCATAGCTTGCTTTGTGTCAGGGCAGTCTTCTGGCAAAGTTGCGAGATAATCTTTTCTGTACTGCTTGCATTCGATTACAGGGCTTGCCGCAAATACTTGCACGGCAGGAGCCACTAAGTCAGCGAGCATATCGTTAGGATTGTTCATGTCGATTGTGAGCGCGCTTCCGTTTATTGTTACTAGAATGGCGACATCAAACATTCTGAGATAAGAGTCAATCTCTTTGAGTCCTCTCTTTGTCTCTGGCATTCCTGGTCTGTAGCGGGTTCCGCTTGGGAATACAAGAATTACTTCGCCGTTGCGCTTGCACTCGTCCATTGCTCGCATTGCAGCAAGGTTTATTGTGCGAGCACGTTTCTCTTCTGCGATTCGTGCTTCATCGGACTGTGCCTTTTCTTCTGCTTTGTTCAATGAGCGGGTAGGGTAAATTACTACGCGTGTAAAACTTTCTGCAAAAGCCCTAACGATAGGGTTTTCTTCATTGAGCTTCATTCCTGCGATAGCAACGATTCTTTTTGAAAGTTCTTTTCCGTCCTCGCCTAAATCATGCTCCAAAAGATAGCACAATGCTGGTAAGTCTGTATTTGCATAATGCTCCATTAATATGAGTCCATGCTTGCCGTTTTTTACGGCTGACAAAAATGCCTTGAAATTTTCTTTTCCTTCTAGTCGGCTTCCTGGCGCCATGTTATCGGCAACAAGTTTGTCAATGAATTTACGGTTTGCTTTGTTTTCCTTTTGGTATACGTTTGTTTCATCAATTTTTGCAGCGGCAACGGATTCATGTGCCAGCGCAGAAAACATCTCACCGTATTTTTCTCTAATAGAATTTGCCATATACTCCTCGTATCAGAAAAATTCTGCTTTATCTTGCTATTGTAAGTCCAATAGAGGATTTTATCAAGAAGTAACGCTTTTTTTGAAAGTGTGAGTAATATGCAGAATTGCAATTTCGTAGAATTGCAAATCCGTTGTGAATTATCTTTAGTTTTTGTATAATCCTATTGTATGAAAGTTATCAGAACATCTTTTCTTTTTTTTATTCTTCTTGCAGGGCTTTTGACGGTTTCCTGCTCTAAATCTCTTGGTTACAGCGTTGTTTTGTGGGGAACGGACGAGAATAAGCTTAACAATGGCGAAATCGTGAAAGTTCTCATTAAATCTAATATTTCCCATGTTTATGTCATTGAGATGCCTGGAACGCATGAGAATGTTGAAGTCCCAGAGTGGCAGCTTAGTGCCCCTAATTCTCGCAAGAATGCGGAGAAGCAGGCTGGGCTACTTTCAACATTTATAAATACGTATGCTTCTGTAAAAGCTGACGGACTTCCTGTACGTGCTGAGGCAATCAATACTGCAAAGCAGGTTTACAGGCTGCGCCAAGGCGAGGTTATCCGCGTTCTTTATAAAGGCGAGGGTGCTTCCGTTAACAATGGCAAGGGCAACATGGAAGGTGAATGGTTCCGTGTTCTTACGGATGATGGAACTCAGGGCTGGTGTTTTTCTTACAACCTTGATATGTATGAGTCAAAGGAAGGCGGCAGACGAGCTGTCGCTGCGGACGCACCTGCTGTTGAAAAGACAGATGATGTTATAAACCGCATAAAGGGGCTTAACTGGTATCCAGTAGAGTATGAGGCTCTTATAAGGGCTAAGACAATTGACCTTAACAGAATTAAGTACGAATACGGCTTTGATTTTGGTTTTGACTCTGGCATAATCAGAATTCATACTGCTGATTTGGATAAATCTTGGAATTTTGCGGGCATAGAAAAAACTTCTGGAAAACTTTATTCGTTTACCGATACGAACGTGACGGTTACTGTAAAAAATGAGACTTTGATAAACGTTCAGTTTATGGAGAACGGAAAGCCTAAAATCGAGACTTTTGTCGCTCTTGAGAATGATATTTCAAAACTCATTTCTGAGGAGAAAAAACGCAGGGCTGGAGAGCTTTCTAAATTGCAGAAGTTTGGACCTACTTTTGTAAGCTCGAACTATGGTACTCTGGAACTTTCTTCTTCTGGCAACGGTGAATATTCATTTACCTGGAAGAATTTCAAGGCTCTCGTTCCTGCTGTCATTTCTTCTTCGGCAAGCGGTTCTGGAACGGTCAAAATAAACTATTTCTTGTCGTCTACGCTTAAATCTTCTTATGATGGAATCTTGTCGTTCAGATTCAGCGGAATGGACAGGGATGTTAATTTCTTGTACAAGAAGACTGATGGCGGTCTTCGCTTTGAAGATGCATCTCTTGCAACGTTTAAGGATTGCGTTGTCTCTGGCAGGGCGGCATCTCCTCTGATTATTTTCTTTGAGAACCAGTAAGGCAGGTATTTTATGGCTTTTGTACAGTTTTCTCAGGTCTCGCTGGCGTTTGGCGACCGCGACATCTTGAAAAATGTTTCTGTTAATTTGGCTGCTGGTTCACGTGCGGCTCTTACTGGAGCTAACGGAGCTGGAAAGTCTACTCTTATAAAAGTAATGGCAGGTCTTGTGCAACCTGATGGTGGTGAGCGAATCGCACAAAAAGACGCGAGAATCGCTTATTTGCCCCAAAGCGGTCTTACTCACCACGGCTGCACTTTGCGAGAGGAAGCCGACAAGGCGTTTGAATTTGGGTACGCTTTGCATGACGAGCTTGAAAAAATTGGGGATGACCTGAAGGCTCAGGTAGGCAATACGGACGCTTTGCTTGAGAGACAGGCAAAAATCCTTGCGGAGCTGGAGGATTCTGGCTGGAACAGGCGTTCCGTTACTGCGGAGCAGGTTCTTCTTGGTCTAGGATTTAGCCGTAGCGACTTGGATAAAAACTGCGAGGCTTTTTCTGGTGGTTGGCAGATGCGAATCGCGCTCGCAAAAAATCTTATGGTGAATCCTGATATTTTGCTTTTGGACGAGCCTACAAACTACCTTGATATTGATGCCCGCGAGTGGCTTGAAAAATTCTTGTCGAATTTTAAGGGCGGTTTTCTGTTGGTAAGCCATGACCGCTATTTTTTGGACCATACCATAAATGAGGTTTACGAGCTGTTCAACGGTGATTTGCACCGTTATGCAGGAAATTTTAGTCATTATGAGAAAGTTCGGCAGACCGAGCTTGATACGCTGATTCATGAATATGAAAAGCAGCAGGCAGAAATCCAGCACTTACAGGAATTTATAAATCGTTTTGGAGCTAAGGCTACAAAGGCTGTTCAGGCTCAGGAACGTCAGAAAATGCTGGACAAGATTCTTGAGAATGAAATCGTTATTCCTGAATCGCTGAAAAAAATTCACTTTTCATTTCCGCCAGCTCCTCATGCGGGGCGGCTTGTCGCAACTCTTGAAGGCGTAACAAAATCCTATGACGGAAAACTGAATGTAATTGATAATCTTAACCTTGTGCTAGAAAATGGCGACAGGCTTGTTGTTGCGGGACATAACGGAGCCGGAAAGTCCACCTTGCTTAGAATAATTGCTGGCGTTGACCCTAATTTTGAAGGTTCTGTAAAGCTTGGCGCAGGAGTTTCTGTCGGTTACTTCTCGCAGGATAGTGCGGAGAAACTGACTGGAAGCGCGACTGTTTTGGAGACCGTGGAGGCTGAGGCTCCTCTTGAGCTTATTCCTAAAATCCGCACGATGCTGGGAGCGTTCTTGTTCCGCGGAGATGATGTCTTTAAGCCAGTAAACGTGCTTTCTGGTGGCGAAAAATCGCGCATAGCCTTGTTAAAACTGCTCTTACGCCCTGTAAATCTTCTTGTTCTTGATGAACCTACGAACCACTTGGATATGCATTCCAAGGATGTTTTGCTTGATGCGCTCAAAGATTTTGGTGGAACTGTAATATTTGTAAGCCATGACCGAGGTTTTATAGAAGACCTTTCTACAAGGGTTCTTGAGGTAAAGCCTGGCTCTTATAGAATTTTTCCTGGCGATTACAAGTACTATATGCAGCGTCTGGAGGACGAGGCAAACGGCATTGTTCCTTCTGCTGAGCCAACGGGAGCGGGAGCAAGCAGCAAAAATGCCCAGACTGCCGAGCCTGAGGTTTCTTCTGCAAAATTGTCGTGGGAAGCAAAAAAGAAGCTTGATTCGGAGCGACGAAAGATTGAGAAGCAGGTTGCAGCTTTAGAGGCAGATATTGCAAAGACAGAGGAAGAAAAAGCTTCGTTTGAGAATCTGCTTTCAAATCCTGATGTCTATTCCAACGGCGAGAAGGCAAAGGCTGTTCAGAAAAAAATCGCGGAGCTTGCCGCTAAGATTGAGTCTCTCTCTGAGCAATGGGAGCAGGCTGCTGAATTACTTGAAGCATATAATCAATAGGCTTATACTGAATAGGGCAGTTTTAAAAGTTGTGGGTTTAGGCTGCCTTT
>CADCRJ010000047.1 GCA_902803735.1 uncultured Spirochaetaceae bacterium | reverse complement strand
TACATCTACCACGGCAACGACGGCACGGGAATGCCGTGGAACGATACGGCTCAGATTGACTTCTTAAATCCAGCGGCAAGGGAAGAAGTCATGCAAAAGATTCTTCACGTTGCAAGAAACTTCCCTATCATACGCTTTGACGCAGCGATGGTTCTCGCAAAAAAACACATAAAAAGGCTTTGGTACCCTGAGCCTGGCAAGGGAGGCGATATTGCCACCCGCTCAGAGTTCGCTCTATCAGCACAGCAGTTCGAGGATGCCATTCCACAGGAATTCTGGCGAGAAGTCGTTGACCGCGTGGCACGGGAAGTGCCTGACACCCTGCTTTTGGCAGAGGCTTTCTGGATGATGGAAGGCTACTTTACCCGCACTCTTGGAATGCACCGCGTTTACAACTCCGCGTTCATGAACATGCTCAAAAAAGAAGAGAACTTCAAATACAGGGCAACTGTAAAGAATACTATTACATTTGACCCACAGGTTCTCAAACGATACGTAAACTTTATGAACAACCCTGACGAGGAGACCGCCGTAGCCCAGTTTGGCAAAGGCGACAAATACTTCGGCGTTTGTACTCTCATGGCAACCATGCCAGGACTTCCCATGTTCGGTCATGGGCAAATTGAGGGCTTTGAGGAAAAGTATGGCATGGAGTACACCCGCGCGTACAGGGATGAAGTTCCTGACGGCTACCTTGTTGACAGGCATAAGCGAGAGATTTTCCCGCTGCTTAAGAAGCGTTACCTGTTCGCAGGCGTAGAAGACTTCTTGTTCTATGATGTCTGGTGCAACGGCACGGTAAACGAGAACATTTTTGCTTACTCGAACCGATGTGGTTCAGAATACAGCCTTGTCTTCTACAACAACAAGTATGAGTGTGCAAACGGCTGGATAAAGCAGTCCTGCCAGTACGCGGTAAAGACAGGACCTGGAGACAACGACAAGAAACTTGTCACAAGAACGCTGGCTGAGGGGCTGGGCTTGCCTTATGACGGCGACAGCTACGTTCTCTTTAGGGAACACCGCAGCGGAATGTGGTACATAAGGAACTGCCGCGAAATTCACGAGAAAGGTATGTTCACAGCTCTGAACGGCTTTGAGACGCAGGTTCTTCTGGACTTTAGGCACGAGAAGGATACTGACGGTCATCTTGCTGAAATTTGCGGATTCCTCAACGGACGCGGAATTCCTGACTTGCACATCGCATGGCAGGAACTTCACTACAGAGAACTTTACGAGGCATTTGAAAAGCTCTTCTCACAGGACTTTGCAGAGCAGATTCATACGCTGACACTCTCGGCTGCCGATTTGCGAAAGGCAAAAGCAAAAAGGGCAACGGCAAAGGCTATTGCTGACGGTCTTTCTGAAAATCTCGCTCAATTCTACAAAGTTGCTGGCAAATTCTACAATGAAGAACAGGAGCAAGCTGGCAAGAAACGCTTTAAGAAGTGGGCAGAACCAAAAGCTATGGTCTCTACAGCCCTCCGCGCTGTAAGGATGATTGCGGATGCAGCAAAAGACATCGCCAAGAATGGCTCGGCTGTAGAGAAAGGACTTGAGCACTTCCTTGCAATGGCAATTTCAAGCCAAAAAGAGGGTACGTTGCTTGCCGCAACTTACGCATTGACAGCTCCACTCGCAGATTATAATGTCACAAGAAAATGGGGATTGCAGAGAAAAATCTCGGAATTCCTCAAAGACGCAGAGATAAGCAGCGGCACGGTATACAACTTCTTTGACCGAGCATTCGCTCTCACAGAGAAAAATTTGCCAAAATTTGCAGATAAAGAAACGCAAACCGCAGCGGCTTATTTGATTGCAGCAGCTGTCGCAGAAAATCAGGATGCATGGCTCCTGTGCTGTGCAAACGAATATGACGGCACTATGTGGTTCAACAAAGAAAAGATGGACTCAACCCTCATTCTCGCCCATGAAATCTTGTTCCTAAAGGCAACGACGAGCGAGAAAAAAGATAAGATTGCAACTTTGTACAAAGTTCTTAAAAAAGCACAAGGAAAATCTGAATACAAATGCAGTGAATTCATAAAGCCTTTTGCTCCTAAAAAAGAAAAGACGACCACAAAAGCAAAAAAAGCAGCAAAGAAAACTTCAAGCAAAAAGAAGTAGGATAAATGACGAGTTTCTGATATAAATTACCTCTGAGAACTTTTGTTTTCAGAGGTAATTTATCATCTATTTTTGCTCGACATCAGCATTTAAGAGGACTTTATGGCATCGGTAACGCTAAAAGACATTGCAAAAGAATGCGGAATATCATTTTCAGCAGTAAGCAAAGCACTTAAAGACAGCCCAGAAATCGGAGAAAAAACCATAAAGCTTGTAAAGGAGACTGCGGAACGGCTCGGATATCATCCAAACGCAGCTGCAAGGACGTTGCGAACAAAACGCTCCTATGATATAGGGGTCATCTTCGAGGATATTACAGGCAGCGGTTTGCAGCACCAATACTTTGCAAGAATCTTTGATGCCATAAATGTAGCCGCAAACAATGCGGGCTACAACATCACTTTCCTTAATTTTAACAAGAAATCGCGCACGTACCTTGCACAAGCCGAGAACAGAAACTGCGACGGCGTTATAATCGCAAGCGCACAGTTTGAACGTCCTGATATACAAGCTCTGCTTGCGAGCAACATTCCGATTTGCGCGCTTGATTACAACGACGGGGGCAAGCACTCGACCGTCCTCAGCGATCATACAGAAGGCATAAGGCAGCTTACGGAGTTTGCAATCTCGCAAGGCCACAAAAATTTAGCGTATATTCACGGGGAACCTACAAATATTACACAAAAGCGTATCGACACATTCCTCTCAATAACGGCAAAGCATGGAATTCAAATTCCAGAGCGAAATATAAGGGAAGGAAAGTATCACGATCCAGCCTCCAGCGCAATTGAAACCGAAATTATCTTAGACCAGCCAGACAGCCCTACTTGCATTTTTTATCCAGATGACTTTGCCGCTCTTGGTGGTATAAGAATACTCTCTGCACTAGGAATAACACCTGGACGCGACATAAGCATAGCAGGCTACGACGGAATTTTTCTTTCGTCGCTTTTAACGCCACCACTCACAACATACGAGCAGAACGCAAAACAGATAGGACAGAATTTGGTTGCTCTTCTTTTGGAGCACATCGAAAATTCAGGAACATTCCGCCCTGTAACAATTTCTGTCTCAGGAAAATTCATACAAGGAAAAAGTATCGCAAAAATATAGCAAGGTCTGGGATTCTTTGCAAAAGACAAAAAAAGCCGACAACAGTGTGGGTCTGTCGTCGGCAAGAAGTCGGAACGTGGAGGTAACGCCATGCAATTTCTAGCACGAATGTGCAAGAAAAAGCTTTTTACCCGACTATAGGCGATCACTAAAAAATCTCGAAAGTAAGTTTTGGTGATGCTTTAAATATACGTCTTTAGCACCTGCTGCAGCACTAACGCATTAAATTTAAATACACTACAACGTTGTAGTTATAATAAGTATAGCACAGATTCAACGTTTGTCAAATAAAAAATCGGATTCAGAACAAAAAGAACTGCGTATTTTGTTTAGAGACTACTCCAGCTTGAACATTTTTATTGCGTTCACAAGATTTTTTGCATTGCTTGCAAGCTCCTCGCTCATTGCTGCAAGCTCTTCTGAAGCACTCGCATTCTGCTGGACAACAGAATCCATCTGGACAATTGCCATGCTGATTTGCTCAGCACCTTTGTCCTGCTCGCGACACGCAACGGAAATTTCTTCAATAAGAGTAGTCGTCTGCTGAATTTCAGGAACAACGTCACTAATACGTTTTCCTGCATCGGTAGCGGCTTCAAGTGTATTTGTAGCAAGCTCGATAATCTCACCTGCCGCTTCTTGGCTACGCTCTGCAAGCTTTCGGACCTCGCTCGCAACAACGGCAAAGCCCTTTCCTGCCTCTCCAGCACGGGCAGCCTCAATCGCAGCGTTCAAAGCAAGTATATTCGTCTGCTTTGCAATTGCCCCGATTACATTGATTTTCTCAGAAATCTCCTGGACGGCAGCAACAGCCCCCTTTACAGCCTCACCGCCAGCGGAACTTTCGCTAGAAGTACGCTCGGCAATATCGCCTGTGCGTTTCGCATTATTAGCGGTCTGCCGAATATTTGAAGCAATCTCCTCCATTGTCGCGCTCATTTCCTCTGAGCTTGCGGCCTGCTCGCTGGCTCCAGCAGAAATCGCCTGACTAGAAGCCGAGATTTGCGAGCTGCCTTCTAGAACCTGAGCGGCAGATTCCTTGATTTTTCGCATAACGGACAGCAGAATATCCATAAATGAGTTTACTCCTACACAAAGAGCAGAGAATTCATTATTGCCGTTCACAGGCAAGCGGTACGTCAAATCCGCATCTCCAGACGAAAGCTGTACTACAGCCTTATTTACAAGGTCTAGCGGGCGAATAACCCAGAAAAGCAGGAGCATTGAGAAGATTACAAGTATTGCAACCGTTGATAAACCGATTACAAAGAACAGCGGCATGAATATAGATTTTGAGACAATCTGAATAACATGCAGAGGCTTACCAATAAACAAAGTTGCCAAGAACAAACCTTTTTTATCTTTGAGCGGATAATAATAGGCAATATTCTTTACGCCACCAATTTCCGTGATAAGAACCGTGTCATTTCCAGATTTAGCTCTCTCAATAAGGTTGATGTCACCAATTTTTGTCCCCGCCATACCAGCAATACTGGTAACAACTCGCGTACCACCATCAAAAATTGTCACATCGCTATGAGTATAATTAGCAACTCGTTTCACCAAAGATTCTGTAGAAATCTTCTTCCTGCCCGCAACAACGCCAAGAACATTTCCTGCATGAACAAGAGGCTCTACGGCGACGGCAAAAATATCAGCACCGTACTTTACATAATCAACAGAGC
Source organism: uncultured Spirochaetaceae bacterium (assembly GCA_902803735.1). GTDB lineage: Bacteria > Spirochaetota > Spirochaetia > Treponematales > Treponemataceae > Treponema_D. Next base: position 18,171 of record CADCRJ010000047.1, on the reverse strand, counting down.
CTTTTCCTGCAAGAGCGGAATCAATCATCGCAGACTTAGTAACAGAACCATAGGAAGGCGAAGACAGTTGCTTTCCGTTTCTGTCGCAAACAACAATACTGTTTATACCCAAGAAAGAAACCGAACTCTCACACAAGCTATCTATGAATGACTCGCTTACAGCACCATTCTTATACTGCGTCTCATAGGAGTTTTTTATAAGCCTGACAGCGTTTTCTGTTTCATCAAGTCCTTTTTGAATCTCGGAATTAAAAACAGAGGCAAGTTCCACAGTATCTTTTTGGAAAAAGGTTTTTAGCCCTATATTCAGCTGTCTTGAAATTACACCTAAAACAAGTACAGAATAAGCTATAATTCCAATGGCAACAACAACAGTAATTATTTTTACAACAGAAACTTGTCTTTTCATAAAAACTCCACATTTTTATCAAGGTGGTTGCAGGTTCGGCTATACGAAAGCCCCAGAATGGTCAGATATAAAAACATATCAAGTTCATGCTTCTGACCATAACATAATTATATATCAACAAACCGCTTTATGAAAGTTTTTTTTACAAACTGCGTATTATCTGCTTTAATTCATCCACGGATTTTATGCAAGGTCTGTTAATTGCAACTGGCTGTAAAACTTTCTTGATAAAATCTGGAATTTCTGGCATTTCTCCAAGAGTGTGTTTTATATAATCACAAGAAAGAGCCGCATGGTCACGGATGACAAGCACAACGCACGCGTCATCTTCTTCCACAAGCTCCTTACGGGCAAGAACAGCAGCATAAGCAGCCGATGTATCTGCATCTGCATAAATATTGAATTTCATAAACAGTTCGCGGCAGGCATCGTCTCGCTCAGAATTGCTTATATCAGCAGGATAAAGGAAATGCTTGAGCATAAGGGATTTTGCCTTAAACACCTTTTCAAGACGCTCCAAATTAGACGGAGTTGCATAGTCCCCAGGCTCCCTGTTCTTAAAGTCAACCATTTCATCCATGATGCAGCAATTACCAAGAGGGTCAAGCTTAAGCTCGTCGGTTGTCGGGCAAATAAAGCCGCTTACTGGCAAGGCAAGCTGCCAGCTGTAAAGCCCTGCTACAAGGTTGGAATAATTTCCTGGAGCCATTGCATAGAAAATGTCTCCGCAAACCTGAGATTTAAGGCGTGAAAAAGCAAACGGATAAAAGAAAGCCTGAGGCATGAGACGCCCAATATTAGCAGTATTTGCAACCGTAAGGTTCAAGGACTCTACAAATGCCCTGTCAGCAAATACCTCACGTACCATGTCATGGCAAGCAGCAATGTTGCAGTCAACCTCAACTGGATAGATATTACCGCCATTCCAGATGAAATCAGACTCTTCAAGCCCTCTTGGACTTCCTTTAGGGTAAACAAGAACAGCCTTCAAGTGCTTCTTGCCACGCATGGCACGGGCAAGGCTCGCTCCAAGCTCTCCCATTGACACATCCAAGAATATGGCATTTTTTCCGCCCATCGTAAGCAAAGTTTCAAGACAGTTTACAAGGTAAGAAATACCAAAATCCCTATGGCTTCCTGTAGGTGTGTTACAAAGCTCCAATGCAAAAAGACGCTCTGAAAGTTTCTTTATCTTAGGTTCAAAAGTAAAAGCTCTTGTGGAAATAGTTTCACAAATGATTGGACTGAACTCATCATTTATACAAGCAGATGTGAGAGAGCCTGCGATGGAAGAAAAAGGTGTATGGTCATTGGTATAAAGAATCCAGCGGCGGAGGTCTGCAGGGTCTTTCGGCACAAAAAAACCACCGTCTGCTGGCAAACAATCTATAACAGCTTTTTCAAAATTAACGATATTAGAAGAATCTCTCGTAGATATAAATTTCATATAACAAATAATACCACGATATTAATACTAATGTCGAGTTTTAGTTTATTTGTTAAGGTGAATGTCGAGTTTTGATTAGAATCTCAGAAAGCAACGGAAGCGGGGTTCCACGCCCGAAAAAAATCTGCACATACGGCGTGCCGTAGGGCGAAGCGCGGTATTCGCAGCGTAGCTTCAAGCGAGTCTTTTTTCGGGATTGAGCACAGTCGTTGTCGTGCTCATTTGGGTTCCCGCTGCGAGTTGCTTTCTGCGTATTTTATTCTGAAACGAAGTTCCTAAAACTCGACATTCGCTCTACTTATCTAAGCTGCCACTTTGCAAACAAACTGCCAGTATTTACTGCCTGGAACACATCTGGCAAGTCTTTGTAATATGCACGCTTCAAATAAATCTCGTCTCCAATTCCAAGACGGAGCTTCTTTGAAACAGGAACCTCGACGCTAGCATTGGCAATGCCTATGTACTCATATCCTGTGCTAGCATGATCTTTGAGCTGATTATAAAAATCATACATAGCATAACCACGCACGCCAAAGTTCAAAGCAAAGCCAGAATCAGAAATCCAGCGAGCCCTGAGCAATGCCTGAGGTCCCATTGTATAGCTGTAAGTTCTATTAGTAGATGAATCAGACTTTATCAAGTCTCGGTGGAAATAATAAAAATCAGTCGTACCAAGCAAATCCCAGCCTAAGTGTGCCTGCCACTCAAACCTAGAGGACTCCCCGTTCACTCGCTGCTTTATTGCAAGTGCTGGAGTAAGACAACACAACTGGTAGAACGAATGCCAGTCAAAATCATAGATAAACGACAAACCTACAGTTGTATCCGTTGATTCGCTCAACTTAGGTGCTCTAGCCCAAAGCATAGAGTTACTCTCGATTCTGATGTCGTACATCATCTTCTTGTCAATCTTTTTATAGGCACAGTCCGCACCGTAGCCAGAGCCTGCTCCGACTGCGAACGAACCTTTCAGCTCAAACTCTCCAAATGGGTCATTTGAGTCGTGACCATAAGGGTCATTGTAAGCAACATAAATCTCAGGTGAAACAAAAACAGGATAAAGCTCGTTCTGCTTATAATCACCATTGTAATGAATCAAATTAGTATGCGTCTGTGTAGAACCGATTCCGACTTTTGTATAAAGCTCATGTATATTGTGCGTAGTGCCACGAGGCTTTTGACGTGTCCATCCCTGTGTCCACAAGCGGGTCGGGTTTATGGCAAAACCAAGCAAAGAAGACACTTCATCAGCATTGAGTGACAAGCGGTAAAGCATTTCACCGACTGCAACAGCACCAATTGTCGTATATGTCATGTCATTTTTTGACGGTGCGTTTGTCTCGCACAAATATTCCCAAGCGGCAGAGCCTACCACAGTAATAGCAAAGGATTCCAGCATATTGAGGTTAGAACCGCGAGAAGCCATATAGTACAAGCTTCCCTGATAAGGGTGCAAAACAAAGTTCGTCCAATACCAGTCATCATCCCAAGACAGCTTTCTCTCCCAGAAATGATCCCATTCATCCCAGCCTACCTTAGCCCAAGAAGAACCAATCATATATCTGTTCCATGTACACAAGCCTACGTTAAAGAATGCAACAAAGGAAATTGCCGAGAACCAGTGTTTTTTTCCGTCATTCTCATGCAAGAAACCAGAAGATTCTCCTGACAAAGAGGACGTATCAAAAGCAATGTCATCAGAAGCCGTATTATCAGTCTCTGAAGTTTCGGCAGTCTCTACAGGCTCCTTGTTCTCACCAGCAGATTCTCCTGCAGATTCTTCAGCAGAAGAATCTGCAATCACTTCAGAACCTGCAAGATTTTCAGTCTCTTGGGCAGAAACAAATACTGTCGATGCAAAAAAAGCAGAACCAATCAATAATAAAACAATTTTTTTCATTTTCCACAACCAAACAAAAAATACTTAAGGGAATATCTGTTATTCTTATATATTTTGAAATATTGTTCAATGGAATATTTGCATTTTTTTTATTTTTTACTTGACATAAAATAAAAATGGTTGTATAGTCGTTCATGTCGCTCAGCAATAAAAGAGTGACCCTAATATTGATAATAATACTGGTGACCATAGCGAAGAGGAAATACCCGTTCCCGTTCCGAACACGGAAGTCAAGCTCTTTTGCGCCGATGATACTGCCTTACGGTGGGAAAGTAGGAAGTTGCCAGTTTTTTTTTATTTTAAACACTTTTGGCTACAAAAAAATCGTCTTGAGCATTTGCACAAGACGATTTTTTTATCAGGTTCTACTAAAAGCCTTTTTAGTTGTATTTTTTAAGAATAATACAGCCATTATGTCCGCCGAATCCGAGCGACGCGCTCGCAGCAACAGTAATATCAGCTTTTACACCGACATTAGGCGTATAGTTCAAATCGCAGCCGCCCTCAATATCCTGATTCTCAATGTTGATAGTAGGAGGAACAAAACCGTCCTGCATAGCTTTTACACAGAAAAGAGCTTCTATCGCACCAGCCGCCCCGACAAGATGCCCCGTCATTGATTTTGTTGATGAAATATGAAGTTTTTTTGCATAGTCGCCAAAAACAGATTTGAGCATATTTGTCTCGCCAACATCATTTGCATGGGTAGACGTGCCGTGTGCATTGTAATACTGAACGGCATCAGGCTGAACCCCTGCGTCGCGAAGAGCTTCTTTTACAGCAAGAGCCGCACCGCTACCGTCTTTTAGCGGAGCCGTGATATTAAAGCCGTCGCAGCTTGCTCCATAACCCGCAACCTCAGCGTAGATTTTTGCACCCCTCGCCTTTGCGTGCTCAAGCTCCTCCAAGACGAACATTGCAGAACCTTCGCCCAAAACAAATCCGTCCCTATCCTTGTCAAACGGGCGGCTAGCTTTTTTTGGTTCGTCATTGAACTTGCTTGCAAGAGCCTGCAATTTTACAAACGAAGCGACAGAGAACTCTGTAATAGCAGCCTCTGTTCCGCCTGCGATACAGACATCACAACGACCAGCACGAATCATATCAGATGCAAGCCCCAAAGCATCCGTACCTGACGCACAAGCCGTGCCCAATGCCCATGAGAAGCCCTGTATTCCATAGTAAATATTGACGTTTGCGGCAGCCTCATTCGTAATCATAAGAGGTGTCGTTAGCGGCGGCATACGCAGAGGTCCAGCCTCAGGGTCACAGACCTTCTGGAATCCCTCTCCAGCAGCGTCCATTCCGCCGAGACAGCAGCCAACAAGCACGCCGTTACGCTCTTTCTGCAAAGTTTCCTTTGTATAGCCAGCATCAGCTACGGCCTGAGCACTTGCAGCAAGACAGAATTTTGAGAAGCGGGCCATTTTTCGGACAACGCCCTTCTCAATGCCATAGCGAGTAACATCAAAATCTTTAACTTCTGCGGCAATTTTTACTGGAAGGCGAGACGGGTCAAACAATGAAATTGTATCGATTCCACATTTTCCGTTCTTAACGCTTTCCCATGCCTCATCAACAGAGTTTCCGACTGGAGATATAACTCCCAACCCTGTGATTACAACTCTTCGTCGTTCCATTTAAATCTCCTAAAAAGAAGTATCGCAATTTAACGGATATTTTTCAACGGCACACTTTTCATTTTTGCGTTTTAGTTCTACACTCCTTGCATTATGCGATTCTTAAAGCAGTTTTTTATTATCATAACAATCTCCCTAATCGGCGAGGTTCTGAACAGATTTATACCAATTCCAGTACCAGCAAGCGTTTACGGGCTTGTACTCATGTTCTTCGCTCTTAAATTCAAACTATTTCCGCTTAATGCAGTAAAAGAAACCAGCTCATTCTTACTGGACATAATGCCTATAATGTTCGTGCCTCCGACAATCGCGATACTTGCAAACATCGATGTGCTAAAATCCCATTGGCTTCAATTTCTTATTGTATGTATAGTATCAACATTCATTGTCATGGCTGTGACAGGCCTAGTAACTCAGACAATCATAAAACTTCAAGAAAAAGAACAGCAACAGGAGAACGCAAAATGAAAGATTTTTTTGAAAGCACCATGTTCTCAGGAATTTTTCTGACACTTATAACTTATGGAATTGGTCTGGCTCTTAAGAAGAAATTCAAGCTGGCTATTTTTAATCCACTCCTAATTTCGGAAGTGCTCTCAATAGTTTTCGTAGCCTACTTTAAGGTAGACATAAAAAAATACAACGACAGCACTAAAATATTGACTTATTTGCTTACGCCTGCGACAATCTGTCTCGCAATTCCTCTTTACGAACAGTTCCAAAAGCTCAAAGACAACTGGGTTGCCGTTCTTGGTGGTATTTTTGCAGGAACAGTAGCAAGCCTCTCCCTAATTTTTGGTTCCGCACTTATTTTTAAGCTGAGTCACGACGAATACACTTCTCTGCTGCCAAAATCAATCACGACAGCAATTGGAATCGTGCTCTCAGAGCAGTACAGCGGCATTGTAGGAATAACAATAGGAGCGATCGTAATCACAGGTATAACAGGAAACGTGTTCTGCGAGCCGCTGCTAAAACTTTGCCGCATAACGCACCCTGTCGCAAAAGGCGTTGCGATAGGCACCGCAAGCCACGCCCTTGGCACATCAAAAGCCCTGCAAATAGGAGAAATAGAAGGTGCAATGAGCGGGCTTTCAATTGCTGTCTGTGGCTTGCTCACAGTTGTGCTTATGAGCTTCTTTGTTCAGTTCGCGTAATCATTGAGCGTACTTTGTCAAGTCTCGTTTCTGCCACTCGGTATAGAAATGCTCAACTTCAAGCCCAGTCATAGGGCGGGCAAAGTAATAGCCTTGAATAAAGTCGCATTGCAACTTTCTTAGACGCTCATACTGCCATTGCCACTCAATTCCTTCGACGGTGAGCTTCATGCCCAAATCATGCACAAGACGGGCAATGTTCTTAATAAACGTATCCTTGCCTTCAATCAAATAGTTGTCAACAAGCGACTTATCGATTTTTACCTTGCCCACAGGAATATAAGTCAAGTAACTAAGGCTTGAGTAACCTGTTCCAAAATCGTCAAGGGCAAGGCTTACGCCTATTTTTGCCAAATCAGAGAACAATTGACGAGCAAGCTCCGTATTACCCATGAACAAGCTTTCAGTAATCTCAATCTCAACTGATTTTGCAGGAATATCGTACTTTTTGAGCAACGAAGCCAAAAACTCTACATAGTCGGTATCAACAAGCTGACCATTTGAAAAGTTAATAGCAACCTTGTTGATTGGAATGCCTCGCTCACGCCATGTGACCAACTGACTAATAACCTTTTCCGTGACAATACGCCCGATAGTCGGGATATAGCCGCATTCCTCCGCGACAGGGATAAATTTCGCAGGAGAGACGCTCAAATCCTCCAAGCGACACAAAGCCTCACAGCCGTGGATATCACCTGTCTCGGTATCAATCTGCGGCTGGTAGTACACCGAGAACTGCTTTAGCTTACAAACTTTGTCAAGAAGCAGCGAAAGCCTGTTTCTCTCCTCAATCTCGTCCCTCATAATCGCGCAGAAGAACGAAATCTTGTTCTTTCCAGTACGCTTTGCTTCGTACAAGGCTAAATCCGCATTGCTTATAAGGTCTTCATAAGTCTTGCACTCACAGGAAGAAGATATTCCGCCACAGAATTTTATGTACAACTTAGAGTTCTGATAGAACAACGGCTGCTCCAAAGTCTCTTTGATTGTAACGAGGTCTGGAGAATCCTCCTCAAAGATTCTGTTTCTGAAAATCATTATGAATTCATCTCCACCGTAACGAGCAACAAGACAATCCATAAGCCCAGAAAGATGTTTGAGCCGCTCCGCAAATTCTTTGAGAACGCAGTCGCCACATTCATGCGTATAGTAGTCATTGATATTCTTGAAATTATCTATATCAAGCAACAATATGCAAAATTTCTCGCCATTCGTGATAAAGTTCTTAATCTGCTCAACAGCAAAGAAGCGGTTGGGAATGTTCGTCAAAAAATCATTCTCGGTCAATTCCTTAAGCTTATCAGAATAAGTCTTCAAGAGCTGGTTTTTTCTGAGAATCACTTTGTTTCTCGCACCAAGGAGCAACTGTCCGCGACGAACTCTAAAAAAGTTCAGTCCCATGAGAACGAAGAACATAAACATAGAGAAGCAGATAAGCGAGAATGGCAAAACAATATCGCAGTTTTGCTCCCAGAACGAATAAGTTTTATTTATGAATTCTGTTCCGACAGGAGCCAAAGTTTTATCAAAGCCGTATTTTTTTAGCAGCCTAAAATCAAAGCAGAACTTTCCAGACACAGGAGTAAATTCAACGTCATCCAAAACGGAGAGACCTTTATCAAAAACGTCAAGAACGATATTCGCTGCCTTAAACCCAGCGTCATAAAAATCATAAAGCTTGCCGCCAAAAACTCCGTTACCAATACCACCCTGTGCAGTCCTATAAACAGGAATGTCAGGAGCACAGATTTTTAGGAATTTGACAGTATCGTCAATTGTATAAACATTACCCTCACCGTCCTGCCTGAAAGTAAACAGCAACAGGACAGAATCCTTTTTTAATCCTGAAAAAAGATTTTTCAGCTCTGCTTTTGAATGCTTACTCGTGACAATTTCAACAAATTTCTTGTCGGCAAAAAACTGCTTTGCATTATTAATCTGCAAATAATCACCTTTTCCAGTAGCAGTTGTATCATATATAACGACAATTTTGTTTGCATTCGGATTGAACCTTAGCCCCTGCTCTATAGTATCAACAACAAAATGAACTTCAGGGATACCCGCAATATAGCGGTTCTTTGAAGCCTCCGCAGCAAGCTCTATGTTGTTCACGCCAAAAAACACCAAAGGAGTCTCAGGAAAAAGCTCATCCTGATATTTTTGAGCAAAGACAAGGGCATCGTCATCGCCAAGAAGAATCGCATCATATTTTCTATGATTGTGTATTCGGTACGAAAGGCTTTCATAAAATTTTGTAAGCCCCTCACCAACACCAAGATTTCTTGTATCCATGTAAGCAATGTCAAGAGAGACATTCTGCTTTGCAAAAGCTTGAAAAATGCCTTCCTGTTGTGCAATGACAGTAGAATATACAGGGTCGTAGGAACTGATAAAAAGCACACGTCTGCCGTTTCCGTGCGTTTTGTCGGCGACAAGCTCTCCCTCAGCCTCTACATTCGCAGAAGCTTTTTCTATATAGGAAGTAATGAGAGAAATGCATCCTACGACAAGAGAAATAAACGCTATCAGGCTTAATAATATGTTAGTGAATAGATTTCTTTTCTGCATAAACGCCCTTTTTATGAAAATCAAATCTTCAGTAAATATTATAAAGCGTTTTTTTTAAAAAACAACAAAATTTAGAACAAAATAAAAAATCATTTTATTTTAAAAATCACATATTAGCTATTGACAAGACATTATATCCTGCACCCAACACAGCATTTTTGATTTCTTCGTCCGATACATTCCTTGTCATTTTGATAAATGCTGTGTTATTTTTTAGATTTACGTAAGCAGCCAGTCCGCTAATTTTATTCAATGAGTTTTGAACATGATTCTTGCAATTTACACATTTCATTCCGCCTATTAAAACTTCTTTTGAAGCGATAGGCTCACCATCAAGTTTTTTATCTTCCGCTATTGTTTTTCCACCTTTGCCACAGCAAATACTTTCACCGCCAAGCTGTCGTAAAGTCGCCCTGCCACCCAAAAAAACGAGCACACCGATAATCACAAGAAGCACGATATTTATCACTAAATTCACCTCTATTTCACATTATAGGCGGCTTATGCATTTGTCAACAAAAAGTTATTTTAATGATAAAAATGGAATAAGAATTAAGATTTGCTAAAATTCGAGCTTTGCAGCCAGAGAAAAAATCGAGTCATCCAAGCCGCCACCAGAAAGAAGCCCCATAGGAATATATGCCCTAAATTCAACACCAGCCCTTAATCCAAGCGGAATATTCCTCATATAGCTTACAAGAATCTGCGGATAAAGATAGTGCATATCTTTCCAGAACCACTTATTTATAGAAGAAACATCATCGCCAGCAGATGAAGACACAGACCAGCCTTCGTCATCAGAAGCAACTCCGCTAGAAAGAACACCTATCCTGGCAAGAATTCCAAGACCCGCCTGAACAGAGAACGCGTTTTTGCCCCAACGCCATTCATGCCCAGTTGTCGCATCAATCATAAAAGAAAGTCCTGTTGCAGTACGGTTCTCAACCTCAGATGGCTGTGCATCGGTTCCGTCAAAAGAGTAATAATTTGTAAAAAAAGAAAGTCTTGTCTCAAATAAAAGGGGCTTGTTCCTAAAGGCTTCAAAACCAATGCCGCCAGCGTACATTACAGGGCTTGGAGCACTAGAAAGCTTGCTGTCCGTATTGACTAGTAGCATAGGCCCAAAAGTAAGGAACCAGCAACTTTTCTTAAGCTCGACAGGTTGTTCTGTCTCATCTTCTTCTGGCAAAGGCTCGGACTCCACCGCTTTTAGAGCCGCCCCCTGCTCGCCAGCAGGCGTTTCATTTTCCTGAGACTGAACAGACGCAACATCCTGTGTAACACTTTGTGCTACACTTTGTGCAAATCCCAAAGCAGCCCCAAAAGAAAAAAACAGGGATATAATTATAATCCTGACTGGCAAGCGGGCTGCCATATCATCCTTCCTCGCTCGCATTATCCGTATAGAACAGCCGACCTAAATCAACGACGAGAAAACCGCTGCGACCAGTCTTATAGAAGTCGCTCTCTTCCCAGCTCACAACAAAATAATCGCCAGAAATGCAGAATGAATTGTACATATAGTTTGCAGGCAGCTTTGGAAGCCTCAAAGCGACGTTTTTTCCGCCGTTCATAAGAGGATGCCCTTCCAGAGCACCTGCAAAATATGTGGTTCCATCAGCAAAAACAGCTGTAATCCATCTGTCGCTGATTACAGCACTCGCATTAGTTGTTCCAGATGGGCTGCCGTTCACAAAATAGCGAGGGGAATCTTCTCCTGCGGTCTTGCAAGAAACGGTAAAATCAAAGTTTTTTGGAATTGACGAAAGCAAGGAACGCAAACGCTCTGGTGCATCAGCAAAGCTCTTGGGAGAATTAAGCGAGCGGTAGAAATCCTCAGAAGATTCCTCAACAGAGATTTTTCCGTCCTTTGTCTGTGCTGGGAACGAAGCCATATTTCCAAGAGAATTCCATTGAATATAGTGGAACTCGGTACGGTCTTCCTCGTCCTTTTTTATTGAAGAAACCCAGTTTTCGCCGTCAAAATACGTACCAGAGACCTCTGCACCGTCGCTAACCTGCAAGTCGCCGTAAGTAATTGTAGGATAAAGCATACTGTTCTCTGTAGAGATTCGCACAAGGTACGGACGGTTTAAATCGTCAGCAGAGGATTCCTCCGCAGACTCCTTGTTAAAAAATGAGTTGCGGGACAATGTAAAATACGCGTTTCCCTTCTCAAAGACAAGGTTAGATGCCGTCGATGAAGAAAAAAGATGATAATCCTGTATTAAAGTAGGAATGTCATGTTTGTCAAACACAAGAATTCCAAGATGATTGACGACAAAGTACCCCCAACCGTCAGCACCAGTATTGCCGTCACTTATGCGGATACTTTCAGTCCATGGCTTCAAAGCTGCCAGCAGAGCATTCTGCGGAAGCTTTGTCTTCTCAAATCCATTTGGGGTAAAGAAATACCAAGCATGGTCATCAGAGCCGTCTTTTATTTCGATAGTCTTGATTTGCTTTGATTTTCCACAGGACATCAAAGCAATGCTGAATATTGTAATTATACAGAAGAAAAATTTTGCCAACCGATTCATGTTATGAATTTCGGAATTTTCAGACTCGAAATTGAGAATTTACAAATCTAACGATGAGCGGCAATCTCTTTTTGGCAGAGCTGATCACAAACCTCATTGTACTCAACTCCTGCGTGACCTTTTACCCAGTTCCAAGAAATATTCAGTCCCGCGACAAGTGCATCAAGCTTTTGCCACAAGTCCTGATTCAGGACAGGCTTTTTTGCGGCAGTTCGCCAGCCGTTCTGCTTCCACTTATTTATCCAAGAAGTGATTCCATTCTTTACATACTGGCTGTCTATAAAAACTTGGATTTTCCGACCCTTAAAACGCTCTGTATTTGAAATAGCCGTAAGGGCAGTTATCGCTGCGGTAAGCTCCATGCGGTTGTTCGTTGTGTTCTTTTCTCCACCGCTAAGCTCGCGAGCCTCTCCGTCCGCAATTATGACAGTTCCCCAGCCACCAGGGCCAGGATTTCCGCTGCAGCCGCCATCTGTATAAACAATAATTGTATTATCTTCCATAAAAACTAAGAATCTCCTAAAAATATTAAAGGCCTGTATCAACAGCGTTTATGTAATACTGTCCAAATCCAAGCCAGCGAACCTCTACAAAGCCGTTGTTATCGGATTTTCCGCGCGTCACAATCTCTCCGCTCGGTTTTTGAACCAGATACGGTCGGTTATAAAGAACTCTTCCAGTATCTGCATCGACAAGCTGGGTTTTTATCATCGCGTAAACAGAAAGCTGAGGAGACTCTGCAATCTCGTAGCCGTTATCAGCCGTTATTTTAAAGCTGTAACGAGGAACAACATACTCAATCTGGTCGCTAAGCTCAGGAAAATCCATCAGCAAGAATTCTGCATTTACACGGCTCTGTTTTACGGACGTTCGTATTTCTGTAATCAATCCGCCAGTATCATCAAGAAGTCTGTCAAACTGAGGGTTCTTGCAAAATATGCGTACAAAAACACCTGTTCCGTCAGGAACCTTACTAGCATCTGCAAATGCGGAAACAGCGATTCTGTCCCCTATCACAGCTTTTTTTATCACATTCTCATTCTGCGTCCAAGACGCATTGTATAAGGCTTCATGCTGAATTTCCAACGGCGGCTTGAATTCAACAGAAAGACAACCTATAAAAACAACGAGACAACATAAAAAAACTGCAACGATGCCGATTATTCTATTCATACCTCTGTTTTCCATCTTTTAACAGAATATCAAAAAATAGAAAAAATTTTCTCCATAAAACAAAAAATTCCTAAAATTTTAAAGCGTGCTTCGCTCTTGAGTCTCGCGCAAAACAACGTTTGGCAAAAGCATGGCGGCACTCTGCTTTACATACAAATACTTGTATGGATGAATATCAAGCGCATTTACAAACCAGCCGCCAACCGCATTCTGGTCAATGGCGTGAAGGCTCAGCGAGTGCGAGATAGGCAGAATCACACCTTCGTCAAGCAAGAGATTCTCGGCCTTTGCAAGCAGCTTGTAATGCTCGGTCGTGTCATTTGTCAGAGCGGCATTATTCAAAAGCTCTGTGAATGCAGGACATTTCCATTGAGTCTGATTCAATGACGAACCTTCCCTGAACAGCTCCAAGAACGCAAGAGGGTCTGCAAAGTCACCAATCCAAGAGTAGCTGAACAAATCTGCGTTCCAGCCAGCGATAGAATCAATGTACCTGTCCGCGGATGTAGTCTGCATATCAAGCACAACGCCAAGTGGCTCCCAGGCAGCTTTTAAAGTCTCAAACTGTGCTTTTTGCCTTGGGTTATCAGCAGAAACTCCAAAAACCAAAGAAAGCTTTTCGTCGCTCTTAAGACCTGCTTTTTTCTTTGCCTCCTGAATCATCTCCAAGGCATCTTCCTTTGAGTAGTCAGTAAAGCCGTCAACCGTAGGATAGCCCGAAAGCGGATAAACCAAAGTTGTCGCAGGGATTCTGCTGGAAGCCCGCAGTTCCTCCCATGGAACAGCGGTAATAAGGGCATTACGGAAATCAGCATTGTTCCAAGGCTTATTCTTACAATTGAAGAAAATATATTCCGTACCAAAAACGGCTGAGATGTGCAGAGAACTCTTGTTGAACACAGATGCAATATCAACCAAACCACTTACCCAGTCAGCCTCGCCAGAATTATAGAGCCAAGAATTCTCGTTCAAGTCATTTGAGCAGACAATAGTTATTGAAGGTGCGTAAACGTGTTTTGCATCCCAATAGTTCTTGTTTTTTTCAAGCACGAGCTTGTCCTCTGTCATCGACTTTAGTGCAAAAGCCCCGCTGAATACATTTTTCTTGCCTGTATAAACAGAAAATGCATGATGGCAGAGTATCCTAGAAAAATGAGCAGTAGGCACAACAAGATTGACAACCAAAGTTTTTTCATCACGGGCAAGGAGACCTACGTCTGATTCCTTTGCCTTGCCGTTTCTAAAATCATTTGCACCACGGATACAGTCCAAAAGAGAAGCATAAGGCGCACCACGAGTTTTCAGAAGCTCCAGCCAGCAAGTACGCACAAGCTGGGCAGTAATTTTTGTACCGTCACTAAGTTTTGCACCTTCTCGGATTGTAAAAGTCCATCTTTTTTTGTCACGCGAGATTTTGAAGCTCTCGGCAATAGCTGGCAACGGATCCAAAGTACGCGGGTCATAAGAAAAAAGTCCCTCATACAAGCCGTCCAAAAGCTGAGCCTCGCTAGAATACGTAGCAGTACGCGGGTTCAAGTCAAAATTCTGTCTTTGCATAACGATTGTAATTGGTCTGGACAATTTTTGCGAATCATCATCCTGATTCATATCCTCGTCCGCAAACAGCGAGTGTACGGAAAAGACCAATAAAAGACAGCAGATTAATTCAAAAATTTTTTTTTTTTTTTTTTTATTCCTATTTTGAATAAAAATTACTCTAGTTATAAAAAAAGCCAACCTTAAAAAGGTTAGCTTTATTATATCACGTAATTGTAAGTTTATCACTTAATTCCTAATTTTCGCATCTGCTCCATTTCTTCCACATAAGAAAGATATTCAGCCCTGTGCTGGTTTGCTTTCAAAACAGTATTCTTCAATGTCGTGATGTCAATTTTAAGTCCCTTTATCTTAACTTTGTTCGCTGGGTTGACAGCTGCCTTGAAGAATTCGTCCAAAGCATTGAGCATCACAAGCATCTTGTTGCAGTCCGTTATCTGAGCAGAAATAAATTCAAGAAGCTTGTTCTCTGGCAAAGCAAGAACCTTTGCATAACCTGCCGACTTTGGTTGTCCCAAAACAACGTAGCGGCGAGCTTTTGTAGACAAATCACCCACAAAGACCTGATAATTCAGACGCTCATTTCGCTTGGTTCCGCTATGGGCATCGGTCAGGACAATAGTATAGAACAAAGGCTTTTCTGCCAAATTAAATGCCTTTCTGAAAGCTTTTTTAATCTTATCAAAAAGAGAGTTGTGCTCGCTCTCAAGAACATCATGGTTCTCACGGATTTTTTCCACTACCTGATTAAGAACAGGCGGCATCGCTCCCAAAATGTGAGCAGTCTCCATGAGCATGGCACGTGTATCAACGCTCTCTTCCTTTGTGGTCTCAACCTTCTTAACGACATTAAGTTTCTCAAGAACTTTATTCTGAAGCTCCTCTTTATTAGGAGCCAGATCTTCCTGAATAATCTCGTCTATAAGTTCATTATAGAAAGGAACCTTACCCATACCAGCTGTAAAGTTTTTCTTTATTTGCTGAAGCTCCGCAGCAGGACCCTCAGCAGCTTTATTTGCATCATAACCAGCATGAGCGAAGACATTCTTGCGTACCTGTACTTTATAGTATTCTTTCTGGAATTCAGTAACTTCCTTTAACGCCGTATTTATATCGTTCAAGGCTGCAGAAGCCTTTTTCAAACTGTCATTTACCATACTTGATGTAAGAGCATCACTATTCTGTCTTCCATCATTTACGATTGTGGCAAGAACCCTAGTATTAATACGGTTACAGTTCTGAGTAAAAGAAGTCCACAGAATTGAATTGTTCAAATCTGCAAGTTTCTTCAAATTTACAAGGTTCAAATTCGAGCAAGAAAATTTATAGTAGTTGCATAAGAAGTCAAGCATACTCTCATAGTCAGATAAACGCTGCCCCATGATAACGGAACGCTCTGTTTCTATAAACTGACTATTTTCAAGAGCTTTGATATCGGATGTTTTTTTATCAAGTTTATAAGGATCTGGCGTAATAAGAGATTTTTTTACAAGGAATTCAAACAAATTCTTTACACAGGTATGAAGGAGACGATAATTCTCCAACAAACGAGGAAGCTCCTCGTTGTCATACCACTGAGTTTTGCTTTCAAGAGCGGCGAAAAGCGATACAGAGAAATTGCTGTTATTTTCCATACTATTCCTTATCGTCAATTTTTCAATCAAAGTTTAGAATACAACTAAAAAAAAACGTTTTTGAAATGTTACAGAAAATGACGAATTTACTTTTATCTTAATTATATCATCAAAATTTAAAAATTGCTAACACTTATTGAACATGACAATAAAAAAACGGTAGACTAGCAATACTATATTTTTAAATACAAGGTGACTAAAAATGGCTGTTGATGAACAACTTCAAACGATGCGACACAGTTGTGCGCACATTATGGCAGAAGCAATTATGCATCTTTTCCCAGGAACAAAATTTGCAATTGGTCCAGCAATTGACAATGGTTTTTACTATGATTTTGATTTTACCGAAACCGAAGCAAAAAAAATCACAGAGGAAGACTTTGCAGCTATCGAAAAAGAGATGAGAAGGATTCTTGCTGGAAATTTTGAATTCACTCGCACCGAAGTCACCCGCACCGAAGCTCTTAAAATGTTTGAGGCTCAGCCGTACAAGGTTGAGCTTATAAATGACTTGCCAGAAGACGCAACTATAACTATTTATAAGCAGGACGACTTTGTTGACCTGTGCCGAGGACCTCACGTAGCCTCTACAAAAGAGATAAACGCTCAGTCTTTCAAGATTGCAAAGACTGCTGGTGCATACTGGCGCGGGGACGTAAACAAACCGATGCTCACACGCGTTTACTGCTGGTGTTTTGCAAAACCAAATGACTTGAAAGACTACATCAAGCAGATGGAAGAGGCTGAAAAACGCGACCACAGAAAGCTCGGCGTGCAGATGGATTTGTTCCACCTAGACCCAGAAGACCCAGGTCAGATTTTCTGGCATCCGAACGGATGGTCAATGTACGTTACTTTGCAGGACTATATGCGCCGCAAAGTAGTAGAAGATGGTTACAAAGAAGTTAATACCCCTGCAATCATGCCTCGCTCACTTTGGGAGCGCTCAGGTCACTGGGGTCATTACAAGCAGAATATGTTCGTTACAGAGAGCGAGAAACGTATTTTCGCAGTAAAACCAATGAACTGCCCTGGCGCACTTGAGATTTTCAAATCAAGGACTCGCTCTTACAAAGACTTGCCTCTACGTCTCGCTGAATTCGGGCATTGTGTACGCAACGAGCCGAGTGGAACTCTTCACGGTATTATGCGTGTAAGAGGCTTTGTCCAGGACGATGCACACATTATCTGTACAGAAGACCAGATTGAATCCGAGGTTACAAAGTTCTGTCACTTGCTCAAGAACGTTTACAAAGATTTTGGATTTGACAAGAACTTGCAGGTTCGTCTCTCTACAATGCCAGATGACCATGTAGGAGATGAGGCTACTTGGCAGCACGCAGAAGCTGCACTTGGAGCAGCTTGTAAATCTGCAGGACTTGAATTCGAGATTCAGCCAAAAGAAGGTGCATTCTACGGTCCAAAACTGGAATTCAAACTTTACGACACATTGGGACGCGAGTGGCAGTGTGGTACAATCCAGCTTGACTACCAGCTTCCAAGCGCAGAACGTCTGAACGCAGAGTACATTGGTCCTGATAACCAGAAACATCATCCTGTAATGCTCCACCGTGCCGTACTCGGCTCATTGGAACGCTTTATGGGTATCTTGATTGAGAACTTTGCAGGTGCATTCCCTGCATGGCTTCATTTCGAGCAGGCTGCTGTCGTTCCTGTAGGAACAGATTTCAATGACTACGCTCAGAAAGTTGCTGACACTCTCGTAGCGGCTGGATTCCGTGCAAACGCATACACTTCAGACGACAATATGAAGAGCAAAATCAAGACTATAACGAGCGAGCATAAAACACCGTACATTCTTGTTGTCGGTGCAAAAGAACAGGAATCAAGCAGCGTAAACGTAAGATTCCGCGCAGACTCAGGCTTGCAGCAAAAAACAATGACGTTGGATGAGTTCAACGCATACCTTGCTGAAAAAGTAAAGACTTGTAGTTTGTCACTGTAATGACATAAAAACAAAAGCCCTTTTGCCGAACCTAGACAAAAGGGCTTTTTTATAGGTCGAATATCGAGTTTTGATTGGAAGCTCAGAAAGCAGCGGAAGCGGGGTTCCACGCCCGAAAAAAAATCTGCACAAGCGAAGCGCGGAAGCCTTTTTTTCGGGATTGAGCACTTTCGTTGTCGT
>CADCRJ010000046.1 GCA_902803735.1 uncultured Spirochaetaceae bacterium | reverse complement strand
GAGGCAAGCCGTTGCTGGAGATGATGCGTCTATTATGCAATGGTCTGAAACATCTGCTGTTTTATGATGATCTACAATATATTTGTCAAATTTTGTTATGTCGCCTTCCAAATCACCGAGTCTGGACAACTCTGAGCAATCAAGAATTATTACAGCCCTTTTTTCTGGGGCAGTATCATTTGGAACTTTTACCGTGTTTGAAAAAAGCTCTGCTTTTGATTTGATTTCTGTTCTTTTGAATGGACCTGCGGACAGAAGCTGATATTTAAGACCTTTCTTTTTAAGCAGGTCTGCCATTCCAAGACAGCTGAATATTGCATCTCCGTCAGGTTCTTTGTGCCCAATTACATAAAAAAAACTGTGAGCACTAAGAAAATCTTCAAACTCTTTTATTTTTTCATCGGAAATAATCTGCATTGTATTATAAACTTCCTTAATGGGGATAAAAAAACAAGAGCTGCCAAAAAATGACAACTCTTGTTTTTATTAGGACTCTTAGAGAAGTTCCTTAGTAAGCCATTTCAAGAGTTTCTTTGTTTGCATCCTCTACTACCAAGTTGCTGTCTGCAACTCCCCATAGAGAATTTGCTCTTGAAACAGGAACTGTAAGAATTACGCTGTCAAAAGAACCTTCTTTTGAAATTACTGTCATCCATGGTGACATTCCTTTTGGAAGAGGGCGGAATGACAATTTAGATGTTTTATTGGCATCTGTTGCATACCATTTCTTTGGTACTGTTACTGTACCTACAGAATTTTGTCCTTTTGCGTACAGAACAATGTATGCCTCTTTCTGATCAAGAACTTTGTAAACGGTTACATTGTGATATGTAACTTTTGACTCTTGGTAAGGATACTTGTAGCTAGCAGGATCCTTTGCCGATGCAGAGAACAAAACACCTGCAAGAAGCAGTGCAGAAACAATAAGTGATTTTTTCATACAAAAACTCCTATTTGCACTTTAGATAAGCGCAATCTTTATTGCTTTTTCGTATGTTTGCGATTTTTCAGCGTCGTCCCACACCTTGCTTGCTGAACTTTCGGAAACATCCGAGGTAACTTCCTGACTTTTTGCAGTAGGATTTGTTTACCTAATACGGTGAAAGCAACAGGGTTTTTTATTCTCAGAGTGTTTTTTACTCATCGATACCCTTTCATCAGTATAAATGCAATTTGTTCATTTTACAACAGAAATTTTGTCAGAAATTGTATTTTTTGATTTATGTGAAGCTTTAAAAAATCCCGAAAAGGGAGTTTTTAAAGGTAACTTTGAAAATGCGACAATGCTCTATTTGTATATATAAAAAAAACGGTTGCTAGAAAAACTAGCAACCGTTTTTAGTAGGGGCGATAGGACTCGAACCTATGACATACGGAATATGAGTCCTGTGTTCTACCAACTGGACTACGCCCCCAGAAGATGTTATTAATATATCAATTTGAAAAAAAAGTGTCAATATGATTTTAAATTTTTTTTCATTTTTTTTGCACTTTTTTGAAATATCCTTTAATTATAGTGTCTTATGTTCATTCTCTAGCTTGTTGACTTCATTTATAAACTCGTCAAGGTTCTCAAAATGCTTGTAAACCGAAGCGAATCTTATGTATGCGACCTTGTCAATTTCGTGCAATCGTTCAAGGACAAGCTCTCCTAAATCAGATGTAGCTATTTCTCTTGATGTTTTTCCTTTCATGATTGCTTTGTCTTCTATTTCGTTTACGATATTTTCTATCATGTTAGTGGCTACGGGACGTTTTTCCAGCGCTCGCTCAATTCCTTTTTCCAGTTTTGTTCTGTCAAAGGGCTGTCGTCTGTTGTCTCTTTTTACAACCATGAAAGGCTTTTCTTCAATGCGTTCGTAGCTTGTGAAGCGGTAACCGCAAGAAGTGCATTCGCGGCGTCTTCTTATGGATTCTCCGTTTGCCATTGTTCTTGATTCCAGAACCTTGTCTTCGATGCAACCGCAATAAGGACATCTCATGTGTGATACCTCCAGATTTTCAAAGCAGGCACAAAAAAGCATCTGTTTATGCCTGCTTTGAAAATCTTACATCGTGGAATATGTTGTTTCAAGTAGTGCGAATATCGAGTTTTGATTGGTTGCTCAGAAAAAAACGGAACCCCGCTGGAAGTTGCTTTCTGAAATTTCGTTTCTGCGTATTTTACTTTAGTTCCGGTTCATTATTGCAAGTGATTTTTCATATCCGTCTTGCATTGAGAGTTTTAGCAGAAGAGGAATAAGTACTAGTATTTTTCTGATGGAATCTTTACCGTCCCGAGCTTTCCATGCGTTTGAAATTCTTGTGTAGAATGATGTTATTCTTGGAATGAAAAAAAAAGTGAGCGTTATTGTCTCTGAGAGAGGAGCTTTTTCCTTTTTGGTTATTAACCGCTCTATTTTTGCAATGCCATTCTTAAATTCCGTTATGCTTGTAGTCCTGAAAAATAGAGAAGAAATTTCCATTGAGAGTGCAAGATGAACTAAAAGCAGTGTGTAAGCGGCATTTGGCTTAAAGATGGTAATTATGGATGTGCTTTGTACATTTTTTGAAAAATAATCCAGTATATTCATAATTAATGTAGCACTATATAAAAGTACAGTATATGATAATGTTGGTTTTAAATCTGAAATAATTTCTGCGAACGAAAATTTTAGCACTATTTTTGAAAAGGCGAGAAGTGCAAGCCAGATGCAGACTCCATGCATTATGGGTGTGTAAAAAGCGATGATGGCAAGAGCTAGCATTGCCACAAGCTTGATGCTTGCAGGAACCTTGTGCAGTATTGTTGTTTGTGTTTTATAGCGAAAAAAAAGTGATTTTTCCAATTTGTGCTCCAGAGTCTTACTCTACCATATCATATCTTCGATTGAATTGTATGCTACGAGTGGATTCCTTATGGACCACTGTTCCAAAGGTTTTTCAAGAGCCTCTTTTGGAGAGCCGTCAAAGACTATTTTACCGCTTTGGAGAATTATGAAATGATTTGCGAGACTAAGACATTTTTCAAGCTCGTGAGTTAGAAGAATTATTGTTTTTCCTTCATTTGTAAGCTTTAAAAGTAAATTGTTCACGTCTTTTATTCCTGGATAGTCAAGATTTGCGTAAGGCTCGTCAAATAAGATTATATCTTTGTCCATTGCGAGAATTGAAGCGACCGCAAGCCTGCGTTTTTCACCGCCAGAAAGAAATTCTGCGGGATAATCTGCTTTTTGCAGCAGAGAAACGCTTGAGAGGGCGTTAGTCACAATCTCTGGTATTTCATTTTTATTGCGTCGCAGATTTCTTGGTCCAATTGCAACGTCTTCTCTTGGAGTGTCTCCCAGAATCTGAATGGCGGCATCCTGAAAGACAAGTCCTGGCTTGGACGCTACTGTAACAGTTCCGTCTGATGGCTCCATAAGACCTGCTATGACGGACATTAGTACGCTTTTACCGCTGCCGTTCGCGCCTCCAATGATTGTAAAACTTCCTTGCTCTATTCGAAGATTTATGTCGTTCAAAGCCGCCGTAAATTGACCAGTTTTTAGCGGTGATGGAAACACTTTGTATACGTGTTCTAGCTTGATTGCATCGCTCATACCTATTTAATTCCTTTTAGTTGTTCCAATGCTTCTTTTTCCTGCTCCTTTGTTGGAGGGAACATATAGCGGGCTGCAATAGGACGAAGGTATACTGAAAGAGGAATCGTTATAATCCATTTTAAGAAATCCCCGAAAGTGAATGGAATGAAAGTTATTTTTAATGCGGAAACGAATGTCTGAGGTTTGCCTTTTGCTGCCATAACATGCATGAAATAAGGAATCCCTGGAATGTAAACCATTATATAACCCAGAAATGCGGCAATTGAAATTTTTATCCAGATACTAAGGCGTTTTTTTGAGTCGCCCTGTATTGGATGCCCTGCGATGAGTCCTGCAACTAGT
>CADCRJ010000045.1 GCA_902803735.1 uncultured Spirochaetaceae bacterium | reverse complement strand
TGGACGCTTGGAAATGAAGCAATGCTTTCTGTTGTTTCGCTCCCAATTGCAAGCGAGACTCACAAGCTTCAGCTTTTACGCAGGCTTATGCTTGGCTCAGACCATTCTTACCCTAACTGGAACCAGCTTTCTATAAAAGAGACAGGTTCAGGAACCTCTGTAAGACAAGTTTTTTATGATTCAAAGGCAAAGAGCTTTACTTATGATTTTAAGGAATTGCGTAATATTGCGGATAGTATGAACAGCATCTTCTCGCTTACAGTTTATGCTGGCTCTTATATGCCAAATAAAAAATATTTTGATTCAATCGTAAGTTCTTATACTGTCACTAAATAGACAGTTGGTAGAAATCACTAGAAAGGGCTGTCCGAAAAGTATTTTCATGCTATTGGACAGCCCCTTCATTCTTATTTAAAACTTGCCCTTGAAAGAGGAGCACCAATCCATACCCCTTCTGTAAGATATTCTTTCTTCTGTCCTTCAATAAGGAACTGTACGCTCTTTACGGTATTAAATTCCGTGGATGTGTATACAATCTGCATTAGCTGTGCAAGGTAGCCTTCTGGTCCAAAATGATTGAACTCAAATTCCTCACTAAAATTCAGGTAGGCAATACCATTTGTTACTACGGCGGAAAGTAGCTGTGTTCCCTCTGGGATAAATGAGCGGCAGCCTGCATCCCGCTCGCTTTTTTCTGGTCCTGCAAGCAAAAGTCTTATGTTGTTTGTGAGCGGAGCGTCAGTTTTTACAATTTTTCTTGAGATTGGTTTACGGATTACGGCACCATCATTTTCAAGGCTCATAAAACAAAGTCGAGCCGTTGCGGTGGCTGGCGAAAGCTGTGGCATAAATTCAGAGACTGTCGAGTTTTCGATTGAAGCGGCTTTTGAGACTGGCGGTTTAGGGTTTTCTTTAGTCTTTTCCTCGTATTCTGGGAATGATTCGTCAGTCTCGTATGCGATTTGTGGAGGTATATTCTCGTCACAACTTGCATTCGGGTCAAAATCGCCATTATTCATTCCCGAAGATTCCTCTGGGGCTGGAAGCGTAAGAGGCTCCTGATTGTCGAAGCCGAATGAGTTATTAGGTTTTAATCGCGGTTCGTTAGGACTGGTTGTTAATTCTTTTGCCAGTCCGTTTGCGTTGACATCTATTATAGTCGTACCGCCATTATTCTGATTGGAGGCAGAGCGTGAATCCTCGTGATGCTCAATGAATGCTGGCGTTGTGCCCCAAATTCTTTCAAAAAATCTAGTTGATTTGAGGTTTGTTTTTATATCATTTTGCTTTACTAGGAACGCAATAAAAATCAATAAAAAGCAAAAAACCCAGATTCCGATAAATATAATATTCTTACTTTTAAATTTATTTTCTTTTTCCGCCATATTTTCCAGTATATACAAGCAAATCTTAAAAGTAAATCAAAGAATGACTCTATTGTAAAAAACTTCGCTTTACTTTTTTTCTTCCTTATTATATACTCTACCTTATCAGTAGGGAATAAGGGATTAAAATATGAAAATATCTACACGGGGACGTTACGCACTTAGATTTATGATTGACTTGGCACAGCATAACACAGGTGAATTTACGGCGTTAAAAGACGTTTCCCAGCGACAGGACATATCAATAAAATACTTGGAACAAATTACATCTCTTTTAAGCAAATTCGGGTTGTTGCAAAGCGTCAGAGGTCCGCAGGGTGGCTATAAGCTTTCAAAACTTCCGTCTGAGTATAGGGTTGGCGATATACTTCGTATAACAGAGGGTAGCCTTGCTCCGATTCCGTGCTTGGACGCATCAGAGACCCCATGCCCAAAACAGCCGTATTGTCACACATATTCATTGTGGCAAGGGTTGGATAAAGTCATTTCAGATTATTTGAACGGAATAACGCTTGAAGATTTGGTCAACAAGAATACTACGCCAGAAAGCTATATGTACAATATCTAGCCACTTCAGTTACTAATGGAGCCACTAAGAAACTCATTTTTTAGCGGTTCCTTGAAACACCGCAGGAGACTTTTTATGGCAGAAAAAATCGCAAAAAAAATTACAGACCTTATAGGGCATACGCCTCTTCTCGAATTGGGAAATATCAAAGAGAAATACGGATTAAAAGCCCGAATTGTTGCAAAACTTGAGTATTTGAACCCTGCAGGGAGTGTTAAGGACAGAATTTCAAAGGCGATGATTGAAGATGCTCTTGAAAAAGGTCTGCTTACAAAAGATTCTGTTATTATTGAGCCTACATCTGGCAATACTGGTATCGGGCTGGCATCTGTCGCAGCAAGCTACGGAATCAGGATAATCCTTACAATGCCAGAAACTATGTCTGCGGAACGAAGGAATTTGCTCAAGGCTTATGGAGCCGAGGTTGTTCTTACTGACGGGGCAAGAGGAATGAAAGGCTCTATAGAAAAAGCCGAGGAATTTGCCGCTACAACTCCGAACAGTTTTATTCCTGGGCAGTTTGTGAATGAGGTAAATCCTCAGACTCATTTTGAGACTACAGGTCCTGAGATTTGGGAAGATACTGACGGAAATGTGGATATCTTTATCGCTGGCGTTGGAACTGGTGGCACTTTGAGCGGAGCAGGAAAATTTTTAAAATCAAAGAATCCTTCCCTAAAGGTTATAGCCGTAGAGCCAGCAACATCACCCGTTCTTTCTAAGGGAATTCCTGGACCTCATAAAATACAGGGAATTGGAGCTGGTTTTGTTCCAAAAACCTTGGACACGTCAATATATGATGAGATTATTCCTGTAGGAAACGACGAAGCCTTCAAAACTGGCAGGGAGCTAGGAAAGACAGAAGGATTCCTTACAGGCATTTCTTCTGGTGCTGCTTTGTGGGCGGCTATTGAAGTTGCAAAACGCCAAGAGTCAGAAGGCAAGACAATTGTCGTAATACTTCCTGACTCTGGCGACCGTTACTTATCCACATCGTTGTTTATAAATAACAGCAACTAAGTAAAGCTTACTTTTGGCGTACCGCAATATTCCTGCTTTCATACAGGATTATTGAGGCTGCCTGAGCAACGTTAAGGCTTTCAAGCTTGCGGTCTTCTCCTCCAAAAGGAATGAGAACCAAATGGTCACAGTTTTCTTTGACCTCGTTTGAGATTCCGTGCTCTTCATTGCCAAGAACGATTAGAACAGGTTTTTGACCGCTCAGTTCCTCAATTTTTCCAATCGGTGTCTCTGCTTTTACATCAGTTCCAAATCGAACCATTTTACCTTTCATAGCTGTCATAAGCTTTGAAATTGAGCGTATCGAGTAAACTGTTACGAATTCCATTCCACCTTGAGCAACTCGGTATGAGCTTGTTGTAATGGAGCTTTGAGCTTCGTCTAGCGGAATTACTATGTTCTTGAATCCAAAAAATGCCGCACTTCGTACGATTGCACCAAGATTGTTAGCATTTCCTACGCGGTCAAGGAGAAGTGCCGATTCACCTTTGTGAAGCCACTCGTCCGTTATGTCTGTTGTAAGATGCGGAATTTCTGGCTGAGCAATCATTGCAACAACGCCTTGGTTATGCACAGTACCGCTGAGTTTTTCCAAGTCCTCTGGAAAAACTTTGTTGTAAGGAATCTTACGGGCTGCCAGGTCTCTGAAAAATTCCCTGAAAGACATCATCCTATCTTCTGTATAGTAAAAACGGGTAATTGACTCTGGATGAACTTTTACAAGTGCTTTTACAGCTTCAAAGCCACATACGGCTAATTCATTCTTAATCTTGTTCTTCATAAAGAAAAATATACAAGAAAGGCTTGTAAAAATCCACAGGTCAAGAGTGTGGATAAGTTGTTGAAATTGTGTACAAATGTGGTGAATTTAAGGCGAATTTATAAACATTATCCACAAAATTTCAACAAATTTTGTGGATAAAACGTGCATAATGTGTGTTTAAATATGCGAATGTCTAAAAACTGTTGCCTTGTCAAGCGTCATCTACGATTCAATTTTCCTGTTTAACTCATCAATCCAGTCTGTATTTGAGTTCTCAAACAGATTTAAATAGTAATCAAAATTCGTGGAAGGATTGTCGGAATAAGTCGAGGAAAGTTTGGCGATTCTCTTTTTCATTTCGTTGTAATTTTCCACGGTGATTTTTGAGCAGATAAAATCTCGGTGTTCTTTGCAACCGTCATAGCATTTATCGGATTTCAATCCTGTTAATCGAACAATCTCGGAATTATTTTTCTTCTTGTTCTGAGTTCGCAAATTTACATCGCCAAAGTGAGAAAGAATTACCTGCATCGTACACGGATTCACAAAGATTATGACTTTATCAGCCGCAATATCATTTCCGAATATTCTGTTGATTTTTGTGCGAATCAGTTCAAATCCTTCTTCCGGCCGCCTGTCGGTATCGCAGAAGGCAAATACAATATCGTAGTTGTCGCTTTGGTATCTGTCCTGATAGCGTGCGGAAATATTGCCGCAAGACTCAGCATTTACAAGAGTAAAATCATAAACATCAGCCCACACACCAAGATTCACAAGCCGCAAAATATAATCGTATTCTTCAAAGCCTTCGCAGATGAGGCAAATTTTCTTTTTGGTATTTTTTAGAAAACTTGGTCTATTCATTCTTCACCTGCAAAAGAGTTTTTAGCATGTCTGGTTCTGGAATTGCGCCAAGAATACCGCGCTTGTATTTTTCGATTATGTCGGTAGTTTCGCGTACGCCATCTTCTGCCGTAAACGAAGAAAGCGGATACAAATAAACACCGTCATCGTCTTTGTGAACAAACCAGATTTGTTCCTTGCGAAAAAGCTTCTTGCAGTCCATGAGGCTTACGTCATGTGCTGTAAAAATAAGCTGAGCCTTATCATTAAGCTCGTTGTTGAACATGGAAACAATCGAGCGGGTAAGCTTAAAATGAATGCTGGAATCAAGTTCGTCAACAACAAGAATCAAGCCTTTTTTGAGTGCGCTCACAACATAACTTGCCAAAGCCGCAATTTTCTTTGTGCCTGTGGAATCAAACAAAAGACTCGGAACGGTAACGCCTCGGTAAACAGAAGCAAGCCTTAAAGATTCTTCAAAGCCTGGCTCTTTTATGGAAATTACATCTTCTGCAGGTTTGTTTTCTTCTGTTAAATAATTAACTTTTATCTTGTCCGCATCTACATATTTAAAATCATCCAAGTCTAAATCCGCATTTTTTACAAAACTGACAATGTCTTTTTGGAGTGCATCATGATTTTTCATCATGGAGAGCGTTTGATTCAAAGGAATGTTATTCATGTCAACAATAACAATTCGTGACGCAAAATTCGTAAGAATCTGTTTGGCTTCTCTTAAAAAATCAAGCGAAGATGCGTCAGCAATATGAATCAATATATTATTTCGTCCCATCAAGGTAAGATTCTGATTAAGAAGCTCGTCCTTGCTGGAAAATTTCTGATTCAGAAAATCCCGTTCAAAATAAATCTCTTTCTTTTGATTCTTATATTGGTCAAAATTAATCAAAGAAAAACATTCATACACGAATTCATTTTTTTGAGTATCAAAACTGAATTCATATTCCCACTCTTTCTGATTTTCAATAAAAACGCATGAGATTGAAAATATAGGAAAATTAGTGAACCAGTTAGACATAATTTGCACTGGTTTGTTTTGTATTATGCCCCATAATGCGCGAATGACTTTTACAAGGCAAGTTTTGCCAGAGTTGTTGGAACCATAAATACAGGCAGATTTCAAAACATTGTCAGCAGGCGACTCGATAACATTAGAGGCGAGCCTTTTGTTTCTCATGTCCGCCTTAAGAGAAAAGTTTGTTTCTGTAGAAAAAATAAACGCATTATTGAATTTCAAGCTGACCAGCATAATGCATTTATAGTAATTGCATTACATTTTTTATGCAAGTTTTTTACATAAAAAATATTTTATTTATCTTGCAGATTAATTGGGTAAATATGTCCCTAATTCTTTGAGCGGATTTTTCCTGGTGGCATTCCATAAATTTTCTTGAATACCCTGCAAAAGTATGCCTGGTCTTGAAATCCAGAATGCTCTGCGATTTCGTAAACAGTGTCATTTGTTTCCAAAAGCATCTTTGTAGCAATATAAATCCTGTAGCGGTTCAAATATTCCCAAAGGCTAAGACCAATCTCTTTGTGGAAAATCCTTGTGAGGTAATCCTCGCTTACATGAACCGCGTCTGCGAGCTTCCAGCGTACAATCTGATGAGAGGCATTCTTGTTAAGGTATAGAATCGCTTTTTTGACGATTGCCCCGGTATGTGGAGGCAGAATTTCATCCCCAGAAAGAATCGCATGGATGCGAGCATCAAATAGATCGCTTTCTGCGGCACCGCGGTTGCACAGGATAATTCGAGGATGAGAGCACAGAATCTCGACTTCTTCTTCTGACTGTATTGTGTCTGGTAGAACAATAATAGGAACCAAGACAGTCTTGCTGTTCTGGCGGACTATCTTTATGCTCTGCTCGTCGATTTTTTCAAAGACAATCAGGGTCGGCGTGAATTCTTCAATAATTTTATCAAATTCTGCCATTGAAGAAATCTTTATGCTGTTAGAATCTGTCGCCCACTTGCCATAATGAGTGTGTGTCGTTCCAATGAACAGGACTGGAGAGCTGTTCTGAGTCCTAATTTTCTGCTCTAGCATTTCAACAAAATTATGTCCTATAAAGGACTGGCTAAAGCAGAACAAAGGCGTGCGAGACAGCTTCTCATCCTTGCGAAGCCCATGAATTTTCACGGTTTCATCGATTGTTGACTCATCTGGTCGCCATAGTATTATGCAGTTTGCAATAGATGCCTGCTCCTCTATCTCGCCTTTAATGACAGGAATACCGAATAAGAACGGCTCTTTTTCTTCTGGTGCGATAGAAAGGATAATCGCTCCTTTATCGGATTTTTTTGCAGGTGGCAGCCCCGCGATGTTTGGCCATGGAATAAATGCAGAAACTGTTTTCTCGGTTTTTTGAAGTTCCCCATACTGTAACAGGAATATTTTCTCTGCAAGCTGCAATTCTGTCTTTGTCCAATCAAATTTTACGGACTCAAAATTTATGTATATACCCCTGCAATCGGCCTTTATTGTAGGTGCTGTGTTGCTGTAGTCAAAAATGCTTTGTAATGCTTTTTTGTACTTGTCAGGGTCTCCATACAGCAATGGATAGGTCATATCCAAAGAAGCCACCATGCTTGCAGGAAGAATTTGTCTTATATCGAATAAGTGCTTGTCCATTGGCAGGTCTGCAACTTGCGAGCGAGTTAAATCAACGAGGGTCTCAATTTTTTCAAGCTGGGACTCAATCTGAGATTTTAAGAAAATGAGCTGTTCGCCCAGTATGTCTTGGTCAAGCACGCCGTTATTGATATTCAGCTCCATTTGGCTGATTTTTGAGCTCAAATCTTTGAGAGGGTCGCACAAATCGCTGCCGACATTTGCAAAGAACTCTGTTTTTTCAAATTCTGCTCGTTCTGCAATTTTTCTTGCGTTTTGGATTTCCTCGAACTGGAATATGCTTTGCAAGGTATTGTTTACAGCGGTTCTAAGGCTTTCATATACAAAATCATCGCAATTTGCAAGGTTTACGATTAAATACCCAAGCGGGCGGTTCTCAATAAAAAGCGGCTGTACAATGAACGTGCCCTGCTGAAAGTCCCCGCTGTAGTTTTGTGGTACAAGCAGCCCTGCGTTGAAAACCTGTTCCGTTGTGCGAATCTTGTCACTTTTGTTAAAGCCCCCTATATAGCGAGAAACATCATTATTTTCATAAAAAACAATGGAAAGTGTATTGATTCCTATTTCTGGCAAGGATTTTTTGAGTATTTTAATCAAATCATTACGGCTGTGAATAGCAAGCAAATCGCTTTGTAGCATACTCATTACAACGTTTGAGCGGTTGTCCCTATAATTCCTGCTACGGGCAACTTGTCCCTGAATTTGCGGAATCATAAAGCTTACGGTACGCCACATTTTCTCTATGTAGCTTTCTTGCAGCATGGCATTCTTTTTTATCAATGCTATTGCGTAATAAATGTTTGCTAGCTCGCCGCCATTTGCAAAATAGTCTTTGAGTTCTTCTGAGAGTTTGTTGTAAAAATCTGGTTTCCCGTCAAAAAAAGAATTAAGGATTGACTCAAATCTGGTGCGGTCAAATTTTGAGTAAAATCTAAATATGGCGCACAAGTCCTCATAAAGCTGTCTGCGAGGTTTTGGTTTTGCTTTTGCGGGGCTAGAAGCCGTAAGCCATGACTTTAGCGAGTTGCAGCCACAGCTTTCTCTTATTACAGGATACGCTGAAAGCTGCTTATCAAAAACTTTGTCGCCGTCAAAAAATTGCTGGAGCATTGATAAAGTTTCGATTCCCAGTGTAGTGAATGGCATATGTACAGTTGACAAGGTTGGTGTAAAAACTTTGCTTATTACAGAGTCGTTGAATCCACCAATAATAAAGTCCTTTGGAGTCTTGAACCCTTTGTTTATGAACCAGTTTGCGGCATCGTATGACAGCATGTCGCTCGCAGAAATTATTGCCTTAAAATCTTTTCCAGGTACGAGATCCCGTTCCTCAAATAATTCCCTTGCGGCTGCCTCTCCGTTTTCCCATGAATATGGTGATGAAATAAGTTTTTCGGACTTTTCCGTGTAAAGACCTGCTTCTGAGAGTGTGTCCTTAAAAGCCTTCAAGCATTCTTCCGCAGTAACGTTGTTTTCAGGCCCCCTTATGAAAGCTATCTTTTTTATATTGTGTGCATTAATAAAATGAAGAACAAGCTCTCTTATGCCAGAGTATGCGTCAAATTTTATGGACGGCAGATTTTTTACCTTTTGCCCTATTGTAATAACAGGAATATTTGAGAAGCGTTCATGGAATTCTTCAAGTTCTGAAAGTGTTGTTTCTCCCCTTATGCTCGATGCCCACGAGATAAGGCCGTCAAAATTGTTTGAATTGACAAGGGAGTATATTGAATTGCGAAGATTTTCTGAATTGGATTTGTTCCTAAGCTGTCCGCCAGGAAAAATGAAAAACGAACCGTTTTCTTCCTCAATTCTGGAAGCAAGGGTATGCCACAAGTGCAAGGATGAATCTGTATGGATTGTATCAAGAATAAAAGCAATGCGTTTTCCATTTGGTAAAATATTCATATTAATAGTCTAATCTGATGTCGTTTTTTTTACAAGTCTGACTGTTTTTGTACAAAAGATTAACAATTCTCATTTGCTTGACCGTGTGTACATTTCAAGTGACTAATTTTTTGCAAAATCGTATAATATCAGCATGACCGCAGAAGTTTTAATTACAGTAAATCCAAATGATGAGAAGAATGAATCTATTATAAATGAAAAGATTCATAACGCTCTTGAAAAAAAGAATGTCAGAGCGGGAAAAGAAGAGATATATCCTGTTTTTGTAAAAAAATCTATCGATGCACGGCATGGAAAAATCAAGATACAATTACGCTACAATGTCTTTATAGGCGAAAAACCTAGCTCGGAACAAAATTCAGTTCCTGTATGGAAATCTGCTGTCGGGGATAAAAGCGTCGTAATAGTCGGTTCAGGACCTGCTGGGCTTTATGCGGCGTTCCGACTCCTTGAAGACGGCATAAAACCGATAATCGTTGACAGAGGTTCTGTTACGAGCCGCCGTAAGATTGACATTGCTGACATAAGCCGAAAGGGGCTTCTCAACGCAAACTCTAATTATTGCTTTGGGGAGGGCGGAGCCGGAACGTTCAGTGACGGAAAGCTTTACACAAGGAGCAACAAGAGGGGCGATATAAGCAAAGTATACCGCATTTTTGTTGAATTCGGTGCTCCAGAGCAGATACTGACAGATGCTCATCCGCACATTGGAACGGACAAGCTCCCTGGAATTATCAACCGCATGCGTGAAAAAATAATTTCCCTTGGCGGCGAGTTTTATTTCGATACCCTTTGTACAGGGCTAATAATCGATGAAAATTCGACAGAAAAACGTGTTTCAGGTATTTATGCTGAGAACGTGCAGACTCACGAAAAAATGGAATTCCATTCAGATGCCGTAATTCTTGCGACAGGTCACTCTGCGATTGATATTTATAAAATGATTGCTTCGATTGCGCCTGATGCTCTTGAAGCAAAGACTTTTGCGGTTGGTGTGCGAGTTGAGCATCCTCGTGCTCTCATCGATTCTATTCAGTTTCATGGCAGGGTAATGCCTCAGGCTGCCGAGTACAGGCTTACTACGCAGGTTGACGGGCGCGGCGTTTACAGCTTCTGTATGTGTCCTGGCGGAAACGTAGTTCCTTGTGCTACAAGTCCTGATCAGATTGTTGTGAATGGTATGTCTTCTTCTGGACGTAACAGTATCTGGAGTAACTCTGCAATCGTTGTAGAACGCCGTCCGGAGGATATTCCGCAGGAATTTGTAGAGCAGGCAAAGAAAGACGGATGCCCAATGCTTGCAGGTCTTTACTGGCGTACATGGCTGGAGCAGGAGACGTTCCGCCATGCTCAAATGCAAAAAGCCCCTGCTCAAAGACTTGTTGATTTTATAAATCACAAGGATTCTGTGGATTTGCCGCGTTCAAGCTATACTCCAGGACTTGTTCCGAGCAGGCTCGACGAATGGCTTCCAAAAGAGATTTCTGACCGTCTTCGCAAGGGATTCTTGGATTTTGACAGGAATATGCGGGGCTTTGTCTCTGACGAAGCACTTTTAATTGCTTCTGAGACTCGCACAAGCACCCCAGTACGCATTTTGCGTGATAAAAACACATTGCAGTGCGTCGGGCTTGCCGCACTCTACCCTGCTGGCGAAGGCAGCGGCTATTCGGGCGGAATTGGTTCCTCTGCAATGGATGGTGAAAAAGTTGCATCTGCAATCTGTTCTTTGTTGAGAAATTGATTTAATATATTAAGTATGGATTTAATAGAACAAGTAAAATCAAAACTTATTGAGTATGACAAAAAAGACATCGCACGTATTGGTCATGCTATGCGTGTGCATTCATTTGCTCGCTTTATAGCAGAAGCAGAAGGGCTTGATGCTGAGACCTGTCAGGTAATAGAAATCGCAGCTCTTTTGCATGATATTGGTATTCATGCTGCTATAGAGAAATACGGCTCAAAGGACTGGAAGTATCAGGAGCAGGAAGGTCCTGTTATTGCGAGGGAATTGCTCAGTAACATTGATATTTCTGAAAAAGCAAAGGAACGTGTTTGCTATCTTATCTCTAAGCATCATACTTACAATAATATTGAATCTTTGGACTATCAGATTCTGATAGAAGCCGATAACATCGTTAAAATCGGCGACGAGGGCTATACAGAGAAAATCGTAAAAGACTTGCTTGAACGACTTATCAGGACTGAAACAGGTACAATGCTTATAAATCAGTTTTATCTTTAAAATTTTATCTTAAAAAAAATGGAGAAAATTAGTATGTCTAAAAAATTGTGCAAATCAAGGGATCGAAAGTTATGCGGAGTCTGTGGAGGGCTTGGAGAGTATTTTGAAATTGACCCGACCATTGTTCGTATACTTTGGATAATTTTGCTATTCTGTGCAGGAACAGGATTTCTAGCATATATTGTTTTGGCACTTCTTATGCCTTCTGCAGAAAAATAAAAAATTATACTTGACAAAAAAAATAATATGTGTATAAATAAATCATATAAAACCACTAGGTAAATAGTGAATTTGTCAAGTATAGGAGATGGAACTATGAAAAAAATTATCGCACTTGCAGCTGCAATTTTGGCAGCAAATTCAGTTTTTGCTCAGACAACTCTTAAGGTTGGTGCTACGCCAGAGCCTCATGCAGAGATTTTGAACCTTATTAAAGAGGATTTGGCTAATGACGGAATCAATCTTCAGGTTATTGAGTTCACAGACTATGTAACACCGAATGATGCAGTAGAGGCTGGTGATATTGATGCAAACTATTTCCAGCATATTCCATATCTTGAATCGTTCAACAGAGAAAAGGGATATCATCTTGTAAATGCTGCTGGAATCCATGTTGAGCCATTTGCATTGTACTCAAAGAAGGCAAATGTTAAATCTATAAAAGACCTCAAGAAAAAGGCTGTAATCGCAATTCCTAACGACCCTACAAACGAAGGCCGTGCATTGCTTCTCCTTCAGGAAGCTGGTCTTATAACTCTTAAAGCTAATGCGGGAACAGAGGCTACACCTCTTGATATTGCCAAGAATCCGTTGAAACTCAAATTCAGAGAGATTGAGGCTGCTTCTCTTCCAAGAACTCTTAACGATGTTGATGCTGCTGTTATCAATGGTAACTATGCAATTCCAGCTGGTCTTAGCGCAGCTAAAGACGGTCTTTTTGTAGAGGGCTCATCTTCTCCTTATGTTAACGTTGTTGCTGTAAAGGCAGGAAACGAAAAAAAGCCAGAGATTCAGGCTCTTATAAAGGCTCTCAAAACTCAGAAAGTAAAAGATTTTATTTCAAAGAAATATCCTAACGGTGAAGTTGTTGTAGTATTCTAATTGATTAAAACTTAACAAATTCAGCAATTCTTCGAGAAAGCCGCCTATTTTGTGAAGTGCACTTCATTGTAGGCGGTTTTTTTATGGTTCTTTAGACAAAGCTGTAGAAAAATCTGTTATATTATTTAGAGAGAATGGACAAATTGGAGATATTGGATATAATTTATAACATAAAGTATATATCCTGTGGTAGAAGAAGAAAAAGTTATGGAAGAAATAAAAGTAATTTTTCTTGATATAGACGGCGTTCTCAATTTTAAGGGGCATCTTGAAGATGTTCGCGGTGATTTTTGCCTTACTGATGAACAGTTTGATAAATCAGAGCTTATCAACAGACAAAAACTTAATCTTCTATCTACTTTTGTCAAAATGACAGGTGCAAAGGTCGTTCTTTCATCCTCTTGGCGTGTCGGCTGGCAGAATGAAAAAGAAATTCCTGTCGCTGATGAAATTTACAAAAAAACTGACGAGCTATTTGAGAAGAACGGAATAAGAATTTACGATACAACGACATCAAAAATTAGGGACTGGAATGAAAATGCAAGAGGAAACCAGATTAGTGACTGGTTGGAGCATCATCCTGAGACTACTGAGTACGTGATTTTTGATGATACTGTAAGGGATATCGAGAACGTTGGAAATCTGAGCCTTCATCTAGTGCAGACAGACCCAGACTACGGTCTTTGTGCTGAGAACATATCTGTGGCATCAAAAATATTGAGAAATTCTTGTTTTATTTACAGCCTCTTCTCTGATGATGAATTTGATATACCTATGGCCGTAAATTTTTAGTGGAACATTCTTTTTATTTGTGATAGCATGAAATCATGTTAAAAGGTCGTCATCTTATAAAGCCAAATGATTTTTCTGTTTCAGAAATTGATGAAATATGTTCGTTGGCTGAGCAAATTATTGTTGATCCAAATTCGTTTCAAGATGTGTGTCGCGGGAAAATTCTTGCGACACTTTTTTTTGAGCCAAGCACTAGAACGAGGCTTTCTTTTGAAGCTGCTATGCTTCACTTGGGCGGTGCTGTGGAAGGGTTTTCAGATGCTTCCAATTCGTCAACGACAAAAGGTGAGTCTCTTGCGGACACTATCCGTACTGTAAGTTCCTATGTTGATGTAATTGCAATGCGTAATCCAAAAGAAGGTGCTGCATTATTAGCCAGCCGCTATTCTGACTGTCCTGTAATAAATGCAGGAGACGGAGGTCACTTCCATCCTACTCAGACTTTGACGGATATGCTTACAATCAGGGCTTTGAGGGGTGGTTTTGAGGGGCATACAATAGGTTTTTGTGGAGACCTTAAATTCGGACGAACGGTACACTCCCTTGCAGAAGCAATGAGCCGCTACAAGAATAATAAGTATGTGTTCATAAGCCCTGCAGAGCTTGCAGTTCCTGAGTATATAACTCAGTACCTTGATGCTTCTGACATTCAATATACGACAGCAGAGCGGCTCGAAGATGTCATGGGCGATCTTGATATACTCTACATGACAAGGGTTCAGAAAGAGCGATTCTTTAACGAGCAGGATTATATCCGCTTAAAAGACAGCTATATTCTTGACAAGGAAAAAATGACACTTGCCAAAAACAATATGATAGTCCTCCACCCTCTTCCACGTGTTAACGAAATTTCTCCAGAAGTGGATTCAGACCCACGTGCCGCTTATTTTAAGCAGGTAAAATATGGAATGTATGTGCGTATGGCACTTATCGCAAAATTGACGGGTGTTTTGTAGGGGTTACCTACTAAGGAATAATTATGCTTAATGTAGATACTATAAAAAACGGACTTGTTATTGACCATATAAAGGCTGGTCGAGGTCCTCAGATTTTTCATTTTTTGGGGCTTGATAAAGCAAATTTTAGCTGCGCGCTTATTATGAACGTACCGTCTAAAAAATCAGGCAAAAAGGATATAATCAAAATCGATAATATCATCAATATTGATTACTCCGTTCTTGGATTTATTGACCCGAATATCTCAATCGCCGTCATAAAAGATGAGCAGATTGTCAGAAAAATCAACATGGAGCTTCCTGAGCGTGTTGAAAATGTTATCCAATGCAAGAATCCAAGGTGCATAACAACTACAGAAAAATATGTTCCGCAGGTATTCAGGCTTGCAAACAAGGAGTCCGCTCAGTACCGTTGTGAGTATTGCGACGCTTTGTATAACGCTGGCTCAATGGAATAAATTAGTTTGTCGAATGTCGAGTTTTGAAACTCGGCATTCGATTTATAAAGCTATTTACTTGCCCATTGCACTTGAGTATATGCCAGCTGCCGCGCCTCCTATCCAAGTAATTACAGATACAGGAACTGTTATGCCTGTTCCAACCATTCCAACTACAGCTGCCGTTGAGCTTGCATCAGCTGCGGCGGACATTTTTACTGAAATTTTATCATCATAAGAAGTACGAGTTTCACCGTATACTTGAACCTTGTCCTTGTTTTCTTCAAGCATAGAGAATTTTGTTCCTGTATTCTGTTTGTAACTGTATACTTCCATGCGATTGTTTGTAAATGGAACATGGTATTCTGGATAATGACTAATACCATTGTTCTCGCGTGCAAATTTAGCTTTTTCTTTTGCAGCTTTTACATCAGGCATTTTCCAGAATATATTACCACCTGTTACGGCACTATATCCTCCTGCAAAGTTTATTAAGGCATATCCAGAACATTTTACTAGTTGTAAAAGCGAGCTTCCTACAACAACAAATGGTTTTCCTAGAAATGAATATGCTATGTACTCTGTGTTTGGAGCACTTTTAACAGTTACATTTTCTACTACTGTTTCTGTTTTTATAACGCCCTTCTCGTCTTCTGTAGTATCAGCCAACAGATTTTCATCCTTTGACTTTATTTTTTTGTTGGCTTCTCTAAAAGCTGATGCAAAATAAGCGGGCAGTTTATCAGAAAGTTTTTTCTTTTCTGTAAAAGCCGCATTCTCTTGACTTGTGGCATTTCGAGCGATTCTAAATCCTATGTCAACAAATGTGTTGTTTGGATTTGCCGTAGATACAGAATACACTTTTGAATTTTTGGCTGGTTCTAGCACGGAGCCACCGCAAGCTGTATATGTATCATCCCAAATCCATTCCCAGACATTTCCGCTCATATCGTAGATACCAAGCCTGTTCGGCTTTTTTTTGCCAACCTCGTGGGTATGCTTGCCGCTATTTCCCTTATGCCATGAAACGTCCGAAGGGTTTGAGCTTCCTGGAAACTCGCAACCATCGGAATTTTTACCTCCTTTTGCTGTGAATTGAAATTCATCCTTTGTAAGAAGCCTGTAACCGTCTGCATTTTTATCAAAATCCCAAGTGGTGCCATGCATCTGGTAACAAGGCATCTTGTTTTCATTAAGGCTAAGTTTGTTACAGAACTCAATCGCGTCAAACAAAGAAATGTTTTCTACGGGTAATAAATCTCCTGTATTTTTGCTTGGATTTTTACCCATTACTTCTTTGTATTGCAATTGAGTGACTTCTTTTTTACAGATAAAGAAGCTTTTCATTTTTTGTTGTCCCTCAACATAGGCAAAATCGTTATAGTCAATCAGCTCCAGATACTGATTGATTTTATCTTGTTCATTGTCTTTTGCCGAAGTTCCCGTATCTAAAAATCTTCCGTCTTTAGATTTGAAATTCTTTTCACCTATGAGCATTCCGTTCTTGTAAAGTTTGATATTGGTCTTATCATAATTTTCCGTACTTGATGTTTCTGTCATAACATCTGCATGAATTCCGTTGAAATCGACAGCCCAAATATCCTTGTTGCTTTTTTGTACAAGAGTTCCATTTTTTGTGAGAGAAACATATTCACCTATGAGCTGTCCGTCTTGATACAAGCTTTCAGTAGTTTTTTCATAGACATTTGTACTTGTACAGGAAATTATGAGCGAGCATAGCATTGTTGGCACCAAGAATGTGCAATACTTCAAAAAATTCATATGTCTTCTCCTCCAAGCATTTTCAAAGTTGGTTCAAAAAACTGACGTTTTAGAGCAAACTTTATATAAGGGTAAATAGTATGTCTAATAAGTTCAAAATGCGGTGGTTGAGTTTATCAAGACCACCGCTTATAGCACAAAGAACTTACAGGACATCTCATTTTTAAGAGTTAACGCCTAGGAATTTCACGCAATACCTTCTTTTTATCCCTGTATTGCTGAGTTACCGCACGCTCTTCTTCTATCTTTTTAGAGATTTCTGCAATTCGGCTCTCAATTTTAGAAATCGCAACGTTTTGAGCGGCGATTGAGATTGCGTTTGCAGCTGCGGCGATTGCATTTCCAGTTGCGGCTCTGCGCTGGGTATCTGCCAAATTTTTTCGGGCATCGTCCAGAGAATCTCTTGCACTTTCCCTTTGATCTTTTAATTCTTCCATTCGATCCCTTGATTCTTCTATACGAAGATCATATAGCTCCTGAAGATATTCGCGGGCAGATGTTCCTGAGCCATCTTTTTTGTCTATGTTTATTCCATTTATTGCAAGAAAATATTCTGCAAGAGGTTCATATTGCTTTCTTGCTGCAATGCAGATAGGTGTTTCATTTGCATTGTTTATTGCATTGACATCTGCTCCAAGCGAGACGCATTCTTTTACTTCATTAAGAAGATTTGTTTCAGATGCATAATGGAGAGCGGTATTTCCAGAAGAATCCTTTGGTGACACGTCTGCTTCAAGTGATAAAAGGTAGTCTGAGCTTTCGTTTTTTCCGCCTTTGAGAGCAAGCATCAAAGGTGTTTGACCAGCTTTGTTCGTTACATTAAGAAGAGAAGGGGTTTGTTTTAGAATGATACCGCTCAATTCTTTTGACGCAGAGTCAGGATTGCTCAAAAGAGAGGCATGGAGAGAGTTGTTTCCGCTGGAATTTGTGTCTGAAACGGAGGCACCCATTTTTAACAGGCTTTGAACTCCAGTCGTAAAGCCAGTACCTGCACTGCAAGCGAGAATCAAAGGTGTGCTGCCCTCTTTATCTTTTGTATTGACTATATTTTTTGCATTGTCGATACCAAGGAAGAGTTCAAGAGAATTTCCGTCTGACATTGATGAGGCTACATGAAGAGCATTCTGTCCTGCATTGTCAGTTACGCTTATATCTGCACCTGCTTCTAGAAGTAATGGCAGATACTGGCGTTTTTGGTCTTTTACGGCAGTAAGCAAATGCTGTTTTGGAAATGACGAGCCTGCTTTTATAAGTCTTTTTGCTGCTTCTAAATTATCAACCTCATAGGCAAAAAGGAACGGAGTCCTGTTCTTTTTGTCAGTTGCTTCTATGTTTGCCTTGTTATCCATGATTGCTTGGAACGTTGCATTTGAAAACTTGCTTATTGCATAGTAAATCGGAGTTTGACCATCTGAATTTTTCTTTTCGACGGAAGCACCGTTCTCAATAAGAGCTTTTGCAAGGTCAGAGTTATCATGTTCAATAGAAATCAAGAGGGGTGTATTGTTTTCCTTGTCCGTTGCGTTTATGTCACAGCCACTTTCAACAAGGAATGGAACAATATCCTTCTGAGCGTTTTCTGAGGCGACATGAATCATGTTCTTGCCATCATTCATAATAAAGTTATATTTTATTCCAAGACTGCCAAAATATTTTGCAGCATCAACATTACCTATTATGACGGTCTGGAGAACTGGATCTTGAAGATATTTAACTCGCTTTATCTTTGCTCCGTGTTCCACAAGAGTTTTCAAAATATCAATGTCGGAACTGTCTATTGCAGCGTTTATAGGGGTTTTACCAAAGACATTCTGATGGTTCACATCACAAATCTCGTTTTCAGCAATCCATTCTGCCACGGCGATATTGTTTCCTGTTATGGCAATTTGGAGCGCGTTTGAGTTGTCATCCGAATAGTAAAAAGCAAGCTTGTTTTTCTCGCAAAGTTTCTCTATATTACTAATCGATGCATTGATTATGGCTTTTTCCTTTCTGCTCAGCGAAAAGCAGAAAGTTGTACAAAAAATAACTGCGAAGGGGTATAAAATCCATTTCTTTGTCATAGTTAATCCTCCTAGTGGATGGTGGTAAACGGCAGCTTTTTATCATTTGAACACGCTTATCTTATTGCTGCCCGTGCTTTAGTTCTTGTAGTCTATTTTCTTTATCTGAACGCTGTCATCAGGAACTCTTACAACATAATCTTTTAA
Organism: uncultured Spirochaetaceae bacterium; assembly: GCA_902803735.1. GTDB lineage: Bacteria > Spirochaetota > Spirochaetia > Treponematales > Treponemataceae > Treponema_D. The sequence goes on along the minus strand of CADCRJ010000045.1, from coordinate 16,402 downwards.
TGCTGTATATGAACCTTTTAACTCTGCTTTCTTGATATACGGTTTTGGCTCTTGCTTGTTTGTTGGGTCGCTGTTCAGAGGTTCCCAGATACCTATTGTGAATTCAATGCAGGCTGATTCTGACGGACCTACAGAAATTACTTTGTCAGTACTATCAAGAACAAGTGTGTCAAACGTGTCTTCGAGCAGCTCTGGCGAGAATCCAAGCCATGAATTCACAGCGTTTTGAAGCTCTACCGTGTTGATTCTTTGATTTTTTTCAAGGAATTTCATAATGTCTTGATAAGAGCCTTTGTATGAATACCCTTTTACGGTTTCGTTCTTTACGGCAAAACTTATAGAAGATTCGTTTGACGGACTATAAAAATCGATAAGGTTTTCTTTCTCAACGTAATTATTTCCAAAATCTGCCAGAACGTCATCGAATGGATTTCCGCAGTATGTTTCCAAAAGACGGTTGACTGTGTCCCAGTTCTTTGTCAAGGAACCGTCTTCTGAGGCGATTTTGTTTGACGCACAGGAAATAATGAAAATCCCGTGGATAATCAAAAATACAAATTGCATAAAGAGCTTTTTCATAGAACCTCCCGAAGCCTATAAGCTAATAAAAAAACTCTGTTCTAGTGCTTAACCAATAAATTGTATTTTTCCATTCTTTTTTATAGATAGATTTAGTGAATATTTTTATCTAAATCTTTGTAAATAAACAATTTAGTAATTAGTCAGTATACAGGACAGAGTTTTTGTATAATCCAATAACTATGAATCAAGGGGTAATATTGATTTATAGTTGCTGTATATAACAATATGTTCGTTATTTATATTTCAACACATTGAAATAACATATTGTAATTTCAAATTTATAACAGAAAATTTGAAATGTCAACGAAATTGTGGTTTAAATTTGAAATTTAAATAATGCTATAAAAATGAGTTTTTGGCAGAATGTTGTATCTGAGTTAGAATATAGAAATATAGACAGAAAAAAACTTGCTGATGAGGCAGGTTTTAATGTATCTAATATAAGCAATGGAATTAGACAGAATAATATTCCTTCTGCTGATACCGCATACAGAATTGCTAAATTCCTTGGTGTTTCGGTTGAATATTTGGTAACAGGTTCGCTTGATTCTAATAAGGAACCGAATGAGTTGTTAGCAGAGGAAGTCCTTAAATTCCAAAAATTCAGGGGGCATATAGACATTCTTTCTTCTTTAGATAATTCCATGCAGAAAATTGTTATTAATTTAACAAAATCCCTTGCCGAAATTTGATATTTTTTTTTGCACATTCATAATATAAAATGTAGAATATAAAAAATGGAGATGTGCAAAATGAGCTCATTAATTATATATAATGCGATTTTGGTTGATTCTAAACTTGATAGTCCAGGAATGCTTGTCGTTGAGGATGGGCGTATAGCCGCTGTGTTCCTTGGGGAGATAAAGAGTGAGAAGATTGCTTGCCGTATTGCAGGTCAGTGCATTGGCGTAAAATCAATTGAAGAGGCTGTTCTACATGATGCTCAGGGACTTACAGTAATGCCAAGTTTTATAGATATGCATGCTCATTTTAGGTATCCTGGGCAGACAGAAAAAGAGGATTTGGATTCAGCCCTTCATGCCGCAGTTGCTGGTGGCTACGGCTCTTTGGTGCTTATGCCAAATACAAAGCCTGTGGTCTCTAACAGGATTATGGCTTCTAAAATTATGGCGGAAGCCGCAGAGAGGGGGCTTGCCAGAGTTTTTCAGACAGTGAGCATAACAAAGGATTTTGGAGGAACGGATACTTCTGGGCTGGATTCTCTTAATGAGGAAGAAACTCCTGTCATTTCTGAGGATGGCAGGGATGTTCTTAATTCTTCAATAATGCTTGAAGGCATGAGAAAGGCTGTCAAAAAAAACATTGTCGTAGCTTGTCATTGTGAGGACGTGAATTTGGCTGCAGAGGCTAAACCTTACCGCCAGCGTGCCTTGGATTTTATGAAGCAGTTCGGAATTCCTGCCGGAAAGGTTAATGTTAATACACCTGATGTTCCTGATGCAATGAATTTTGAGATTGACGGGAACTTGAAGGCTGCGAATGAGCTTCTTGCCTTGGCAGAGGATGCGGCTACATTCAGGAACATAGAGATTGCAAAGCTTGCTGGATGTCATATACATATTTGCCATTGTTCTACAAAAAACAGCATGGATGCTGTGCGGCGGGCTAAGGAAGACATTAAGAATGGAAAATTCGAGAATGGCTTTGCGTGCACGGTCGAAGTTACGCCGCACCATTTGGGGCTTATAGGAACAGACGCACCTTTCATAAGGGCATTGGTCAACCCACCTCTTCGCTCCGAGCAAGACAGGCGAGCTGTGATAGAGGCTTTGCGTGATGGTACCGCTGACTGTATCGGAACAGACCACGCTCCTCATACGATTGAGGACAAGGCTGCTGGTGCTCCTGGTTTTTCGGGGCTTGAAACTGCTTTTGCTGTTTGTAATACAGTTTTATGCAAAAAAGAAGAATTCTCTTTGTCAAAACTTTCTGAGCTTATGAGTGAGAATCCTGCAAAAATCTTGCGAATAAATGCTGGACGGTTTGTTGTTGGCTATTTTGCTGATTTTGTTGTCGTTAATCCAAATGAGCAATGGATTGTACGTCCTAAAACCTTTTTCTCAAAAGGAAAGTCTTCGCCGTTTGAGGAGCGTGTTCTTACTGGTAAAGTAAAAGCTACGTTCTTTGGTGGTAAGCAGGTCTTTTAGTTTTGGCTGGTTTTCAAAAATAGTGTAAAAAAAAATGCATTTTTTTTGAAAACCTATTGACTAAAAAAAGTAAAAGACGTATATTATTCGAGCATTGACTTGGAGCGGTGGCAGAGTGGCTGAATGCACCGGTCTTGAAAACCGACGTACGGGTAACCGTACCGGGGGTTCAAATCCCTCCCGCTCCGTTTCTGCCTTACACTTTTATTTGTTAGGTGTCAGAAAAATCAAATGGAAGCGTGGTAGAGCGGTAATACAACGGATTGCTAATCCGTCAGTTCCTTACGGGCTGGGCAGGTTCAACTCCTGTCGCTTCCGATAAGAAACAGCGTTTCTGGTGATCATTTGAGATCGTAGCTCAGTTGGATTAGAGCGCCACCCTGCGGAGGTGGAGGTCGCACGTTCGAATCGTGTCGGTCTCATTAATAAGTCTGTCTTTTGTTTGACAGGCTTTTTTTATTGATTATATATGTTTTTACATTTGGATATAAGGAAAGATGTCCGAGTGGTTTAAGGTACACGCTTGGAAGGCGTGCGTACTCAAAAGGTACCGGGGGTTCGAATCCCCCTCTTTCCGATATGGCTTAGGAACTATACAAGCTGGAGCTTCAAAACCCCGCGAGAGCCGGAAGGCAGCAACGGTATGAGGATTTCAGTTGTGCTATAGTATTCCTGAGCCTTTTTTTTGTTTATTTGAACTTTTGTAAATCCCTCATAAAAATGTCCGAAAAGATTGTTAGATAGCCCTTTTAATGGTATATTTAGCCATTGAGGGGATTTTATATGTATACTGCTGCTTTAATTGGAACGGGGAGAATTGGCTTTTCTTTGGGCTTTGACAAAAAAAGAGAGCAACCTGCTTCTCATACAATGGCTTTGCTCAAAAATAAAAACATAAGTTTGATTGCTGGAGCTGACACAAACCAAGAAAATCTTGAGAAATGGCATAGTTATGTAAAAAAGGCTCAGATTTTTTCATCTAGTGCAGAGCTTTACAATTCTCTTCACCCGGACATTGTAACCGTTGCAGTTAATGAGGATGCTCATCTTCCAGAGTGCATTGCAGCGATAAAGTCAAAACCAAGGCTTGTTATCCTAGAGAAGCCAGTCGCGCTTAATAGTACCGAGGCAGAGCAGATTCGTCAGGTTTCTCAGGAATGCAAGGTTCCTGTTATGGTAAACCATGAGAGGCGTTTTTCTGAAGATTATCTTGCTGCACGCAATTTTTTGCCTAAAATTGGTGAAATTCAAAGCGTGCGGGCTGAGCTGTATTCGGGACTTCGCATTTATGGGGAAGAGTTTGAAAAGGACGGCACTTACAGCCTTATACATGATGGAACCCATCTCGTTGATATAGTTCAATATATCTTGGGTTGCAAGCTTGAAAAACCTGTCGTCACGGGCATTTTTAAGGATGAGAAAGGCATTGTCAGAAATTTTAGCGCACATTATAAGACGGATTTTATTCCAGAAATAACGGTTTCAATGAGCGGAAGAAGCAAATTCTTTTCTTTTGGACTGGATATTCTTGGAACATTAGGCAGAATATGCATAGGAAACGGATATGCTAAATTTTATGAGAGAAAGGAATCGAAGCTTTATACGGGCTTTTATACGCTTACAAATTCAAAAATAAAACTTCCACGGAATACAGGATACTTCTCGAATATGGTTCAGAATGCAGTTAATTTTTTGGATGGCAAAGCACTTTTAAAATCTCCTCTGCAAGATGCAATCGAAGACTTAAAAGTGCTTGAAGAAATAAAGGCACAGCTAGTTTTGGCTAAATAACACCTTTTGTGCTCGGAACTTCGCCGTTTCTGCGAGGGTCCACTTCTACAGCCGCTCGTATTGCGCGGGCGGCAGCTTTGAATAAGCCCTCCATTTTGTGGTGGTCGCTGCGTCCCCTCAGAGTGTCCAAGTGCAAGTTGCATTTTGCATTCTGCACAAATCCGTTCCAAAAATCATCAAAGCAATCTGTCTGGAATGTTCCGTTGCGACCGTCCTGCACGCTTATCAATGGAATATTTGATAAATCCGCATTACAAACAAGGTACGGGCGACCGCCAAAATCAACGGCAGCCCTAAGCAGAGACTCATCCATTGGATAAAGGAATGAGCCGCTCCTGTAAATGCCTGCGCAATCGCCCAGAGCCGCTGCAAAGCAAGAGCCTAGAACAATCCCTGTGTCTTCTATTGTATGATGCTGGTCAACATTCAAATCTCCTGCGATTCTTCCTGATAAATCAAAAAGTCCGTGTTTGCAGAATGATTTAAGCAAATGGTCAAAGAACCCAATAGGATTTTCGACTGTGCATTTTCCAGTTCCATCAAGATTTAGGGTGAGCGAAATCTGGGTTTCTCCCGTGATTCGTTCAATACTTGCAGTTCTGTTCATAAAAGGCTCCCTTTGCTTGTGAGAATTAGAGCATTACCTTTCGCAATGCATATTCAAGAATATCAGTTGCGCCCAAAGACTGAAGTTTTGGAAGCAATGTAGGAACTTCGCTCTTCTTTACAGCAATTTTTACTGCATAGCCATTATCCCCGAAGAGCGGGCTTACTGTCGGACTCTTCATAGATGGAAGTCCTTTGATGAGCGCGTCAAAGTTGTCCTTTGAGACATTCATCTCAAGCATTACCCTGTTTCTTGCATTTAAGACAGACTCAAAGAGCATTTTAAGCTCCATAATTTTCTGCTTTTTCTCTGGATTTTTGAGGGCTTCCTTAGAAGCGTACATTCTTGTCGAAGATTCCATCAAAGTATCAACGATTTTGAGGTTGTTTGCCCTAAGGCTTGAGCCTGTGCTTGTGTTGTCAATGAGAATCTGTGCAAGAGAATCCTCGTTGTCTTGAACGAAGCCCTCGCTGGTTCCCCAAGTGCGGAAAATAGTTCCAGAGATTTTCTTGTTCTCAATCCACTGGCGGCTCAGATTCTGGTATTCTGTAGCGATTGTAACAGGATTCTTTATGAGGGAATCAAAATCAACTGTGTTTGGTACAGCTGCAACAATGCGTACTGGGTCAAATCCCAAATCCATGATTTCTTCAACCTGGTCAACAACGTTGTTCTCGTAAACCCAGTCTTTGCCAGAGAATCCTACATCAGCCTTATTGTTTGCGAGTAAAGCGCTCGTAATCTGTGGTTTTACGACTTGAAAAGCCAAGTCATCCTGATTTGTTGTAGGAAAATATGTCCTGTCAGGAAGATAAATCGAAATACCAACATCACTAAGAAGTTTATATACTGACTCGTAAATTCTTCCCTTTGCTAAAAGAATCCTTAATTTTTCCATATTTGCTCCAAAAAAGTTTTTAAGACTCCTTTATTAGACCTGTTCGGAAACCGCAGGTCATAATGACCGCAGTTTCCTCTCTAGGTTTATGTAATTTTTCAGGCTAAAGCCTTACAAAATTACATATTTATAAAGTTGGTGTTCGGAAAACTGAAGTTTCTGAACACCTCTATTATACAAAAACATATTTTTTTTTACTATAGGGGGAAAAGTGAGGCGTTGAAACTTCCCTACCCCTTTGACATTACAAATTGTTTTCTAATAATATGAAGTCGGGCTTACAAAATAGCTCCGATTCTAAAAACGAGGTTGTAGTATGAACGAAAGAGAAGAAATCCTTGATTTGTTGCGAGAAAATGCACGTCTTTCTATTGAGGACATATCAGCCATGACAAAAAAAACGGAGGATGAGGTAAAACAGATTATCCGTTCTCTTGAAAATGATGGCGTGATATTAAAATACGCCGCCATTGTGAATCCTGAAAAAGACGCCGCCGCAAAAGACAAAGTAAGGGCAGAAATCGAAATTCAAGTAATGCCTGAGCGTGAACATGGATTTGATGCTATAGCCGAGAGAATCTACAGATTTCCGCAGGTAAAATCCCTGTATCTTATGAGCGGCGGCTACGACTTGAAAGTAGTTATCGAAGGTGACAATTTGTGGGAGGTCGCTAATTTCGTGTCAAGCAAGTTGTCTACATTGGCAGGAGTTCGCTCAACAAAAACACATTTCTTGCTCAAAACATACAAAGAGAACGATGTTCTTTATGTTGAAGATGAGAGCGACAGACGAGAAGGGGTAATGGCATAATGAACACAAGAGAAGATAAATTTTCAAAAATGATAATGACTACGCCACCAAGCGGCATCCGCAAATTTTTTGAGATGCTTATTGGACATGACGACGTAATCTCGCTTTCCGTAGGTGAGCCAGACTTTCCTACGCCTTGGGTTATAAGGGAAGAGGCTTATTATCACCTTGAAAAAGGACATACATCATATACGTCGAACTGGGGCTTGATAGAGCTGCGTGAAGAAATTGCAAAGTACATGGAACGTTATGGTATGTTCTACAACCCAAAGAATGAGGTTCTTGTTACTGTAGGAGCCTCTGAGGGTGTAGATGCTGTTCTTAGGGCGATTCTCAATGCTGGTGATGAAATAATCGTTGTGCAGCCGTGTTACGTAAACTATACGCCGCTCGCAAATCTTTGCAATGCAAAAGTTGTCCCGATTGATTCGAGCGTAAACGGCTATTATCCGACCGCAAAGCAGATAGAGGAGGCAATCACCCCGAAAACAAAGGCAATAATGATGTGCTCTCCGAATAATCCTACAGGAACCATGATTCCTGCGGAAGAGCTTGAAAAGATTGCCCAGCTTGTCGTAAAAAATCAGATTTGGTGTATTTCTGATGAGATTTACTGTGAGCTTGCCTATGACAACGCAAGGCATGTGTCTATAGGAAGCTATCCAGGAATGAAGGATTATGCGATTATCCTTAACGGATTTTCAAAATCCTTTGCTATGACTGGCTGGCGAATCGGCTATATAGCGGCTCCAGCAGAGCTTCTTGCTCAGATTGTTAAGCTTCATGGTTACAATACGATTTGTGCACCGATTTTCAGTCAGTACGCGGCCGTTGAGGGTCTCAAAAACGGTTGGAAAGATGTTGAAAAAATGCGAGTAAGCTATCAGCAAAGACGAAACCTTATGTATAAGGCTTTCTGCGATATGGGGCTTCCTGTGCCAGAGCCGACGGGTGCGTTCTATATGTTCCCTGATATAAGCTCGACAGGTCTTACAAGCGAGGAATTTGCAACGCAGCTGTTCCAGAAGCACAATGTTGCTGTTGTTCCTGGTAGTGTCTTTGGTCTTGGCGGCGAAGGGCACATCCGCTGTTGTTATGCTACTAGCATTGACAAAATAAAGATTGCTCTTGATAGAATTGCGGAATTCGTAAAAGAATTAAAAGGATAAAAAACTGGGCAGCCAAGAAATGAAGTGCATTTCAAAATGGCTGCCCTTTTTTTATAGAACTGCGTTCAAGAATTGCTTTAAACGCTCGCTTTTTGGTGTTTGGAATATTTGCTCTGGAGTCCCCTGCTCCGCTATCTTTCCTGAATCCATGAAAAGAACGCGGGTAGCGACTTCGCGGGCAAATCCCATCTCGTGCGTTACGACTACCATGGTCATGCCGTCGTCAGCAAGTTCTTTCATAAGATTGAGAACCTCGCCCACCATCTCTGGGTCAAGGGCACTTGTAGGCTCGTCAAACAGAATCATTTCTGGGTTCATTGCAAGAGTTCGTACAATAGCGATTCTCTGCTTTTGCCCTCCTGATAATCCTGACGGATAAGCGTTTGCTTTGTCTGCAAGCCCAATTCTGGCAAGCAGCTCAAGTGCTTTCTCATCAGCTTGCTTCTGGCTCATAAGTTTGAGCGTTACAGGTGCAAGCGTAATATTTTTCAATACAGTAAGGTGCGGAAAAAGATTAAAATGCTGAAAAACCATGCACATTTTCTGCCTGATGGCATTTATATTCGTCTTTTTGTCGGTAATATCCGCACCTTCAAAGTAAATAGTGCCTGAATCTGGCTTATCAAGCAAATTCAAACAGCGAAGAAAAGTGGATTTTCCACCACCGCTCGGTCCTATTATAACAATCTTCTCGCCTTTTTTTATCGACTCGGAAATGCCATCAATGATAACATTGTTACCAAATTTTTTGGTCAGATTGTCAATTCTGAGCATTTCATTTTCTATCACTTTTTGCCATCCTTTTTTCAATTAGAGAAAAGAATTTAGTAAGCCCGATTGTAAGGCAGAGATAAATAGCCGCACATGTCAACAATGGAATCCATGCGTTGTAAGTAGAGTTCCTGATGTTGTCGCAGGCTTTTTGCAAATCTACGACGGCAATAAAGCTTGCTACGGAAGTTTCTTTTATGAGCGTTATAAATTCCGAGGCGAAAGTTGGCAAAATTGTTCTGAATGCCTGCGGAAGAATGATTTTCTGCATTGTTTGAGCCCAGGACATACCCAAAGAACGTCCTGCTTCCATTTGTCCCAGCTCAACACCCTGAATTCCCGATCTGAAAATCTCTGTACAATAAGCACCGGAGTTTATTCCGAATGCAATGATTGCAACAAGGATAGTATTACTTACACCCAATGGTGAAAAAATTACAAAATAAAAAATCATCAGCTGCGTAGCCATAGGTATACCACGGATAATAGTGGTGTAGAACCCAGCTACGGCTCTCAAAAGCTTTGATTTTGAGATTTTCATCATGGCAAATATGAATCCAAGAACCGAACCAATGAGAACCGCACAAATAGCGATGAGCAGAGTTGTTCCCAATCCTCTTGGTATTAACAACCATCTGCCCTTATCTATCATTGTGCTATAAAAACTTTGAAACATATTTGCCCCTTAAAACTATTTACGGATAATGATTACCTGATTTGATGTATAATATGGTTCAGAGAAATCTACGTTCTGGCGGCGTTCGTCAGTTGCTGTCATACCAGCGGCAATGAAGTCAATTGCATTTGACTGCAATGCGGCGATAAGTCCGTCAAAAGCCATATCAACAATCTTGAGCTTTTTGCCATAGTTATTGGCAACGATAGCTCCGAGAGATGCGTCAAAACCTACGACATCTGAACCTTCAACATACTCAAAAGGTGGGAATGCGGCATTTGTTCCCATTTTAAGAACATCCTGCGAATCAATAAGCTCTACGCTAGGAATAGTGATGTTTCCGTCAACAGGCATATAAGCGTTTATAAGTGAATCGTAAGTTCCGTCTTCCTTGATTTTTGCGATTGTTGCGTTTATAGAAGCGAGAAGCTCTGAGTTGCCTTTTTTTACTGCGATTGCATATTCTTCAGATGCAAATTTATCATTTACGATTGTGAGCTTTTGATTTCTCTTTACAATTTCTTTTGCAGGAAGCTCATCAATGACGATTGCGTCGATAGAGCCGTTTGCAAGAGCAAGAGAAGCATCGATTCCGTTTTTGAAAGACTCAATCTTTGCGTCTTTTACTTCGTCCTGAACGTAAAGTTCACCAGTTGTGCCTGCCTGAACACCAATTTTTTTTCCTTCAAGGTCAGCCGCTGTATTTATAACAACTGTTTTTTTGTTACCGCATGAAAAACTTAAAAAAATGCTGGCTGTTAGAAATAGTCCTATAATTGATTTTCTCATTTTTTTCCTCCGAAAATTCAATATTCGGTATTATATCACAAGGAATAATTTGGTAGAATATACCTAATAGAAAACTTCTGTTTTCAAATGTGGTTTGCACTAGGGATTAAAAATTTTATTTCCTTGCATTTTTTGATTTTAAATTCTTGTTTTTATGCCGAAAATATAGTGTTATGGAATCTATTTCGTTAATTGTTGGAATTGTAATTGTACTAGCTTTTGGAGCACTTATTTTAGCTTTTGCTACTCGTAAGAGAAATCCGAAGAAGGGAAAGCAAAAATCAAGGGCTCAAATAATTCGTGATTCAAACAGAAAACTTTCAGCTGATCCTCATAATCCCGATGGTTTGATTCCTTTGGGTGACCTGTATTTCAATGAGCAGGCGTGGGACAAGGCTTATCCTTTGTACGAAACGATGATGAGCATTGCACCAGCACATAAGGAGATAGACCCATTTACGGCATCTCTCAGACAAGGTATTTGTGCGTTGAAGCTTAATAAGCTGCCAGAATGTTTTAAGGGACTTGGGGCGGCGTACACAATAAATTCTCAGAGCTTTGATGTTAACTATTATATTGGTCTCGCTTGTTATAAAAACAATGAATTTGACAAGGGCGTTCCTTGCATGAAGAAAGCGATAATGCTCAGACCAGAGGCTCCTGGACTTACAACGATGCTTGGTCTTGCTCTTTATAAAGGCAAGCACTACAAAGAATGTTTGAGCTACTTGAAGAAAGGTCTTGATGAGAACCCTGAGAACAAAGAGGTTCTGTATGCAATGGCTGATGCCATGAATGAAAGCGGTTATGGCGACAAAGCAATGAAAGTGTTCATGCATCTCCGTGCAGACCCTGAGTTTGGTGCTAGTTCATGTCTTGCCGCTGGTCTTAATCACTTTAGGGCTGGTCAGGTGGACAAAGCTTTGCAGGATTTCGAGATTGGTCTTAAGCATCAGAACGTTCCGCAGGACATTGCGATTGAGCTTCGTTACCGATATGCTAATGCTTGTTTCTCAATGAAACAGATTTCTCGTGGTTTGACCGCCTTGAACGAGATTCAGTCTATGAGCCCGAACTACAAGGATGTTCCGCAGCTTATAGCCCGTTATCAAGAACTTAGCCAGAACAAGAACTTGCAGACATATCTTATGTCTAGTTCCAGCGACTATGTTTCTCTTTGCCGCAGAATTGTATCAGTTTATTATCAGAAAAAGGCATTTACAAAGATTCTTGATATAGGTGTAAATCCTGATTGCGTAGAAGTTACGCTGAATGTAGAGTTCCCGCGTTCTGAGGAAGTTCATATTTTCAGATTCTACAGAACGACTGGTTCTACAGGAGAACTTTACGTAAGGGATTTTCATTCTAAGATTATGGAATCTAAGGTTGATAAAGGTGTTTGTTTTACGGCTGGGGTCTTTAGCGAGGAAGCCAGAAGATATGTAGAAGGCCGTCCGATTGACCTTGTAGAAAAAGAAGCTTTGATAAAACTGCTTAAAAAAGTGGATATGGCGTAGCCATAAAACGATAAACAAGCTGCCCGTTGAAGTACGCTTCATTTTGGGCAGCTTTTTTTATGCTTTTTCAATAATTACAAGATTTCGCTCGCGTTCTTCTTCTGTTCCTGTGTTTTCTGTAAGAAAAGGAACAAGAAGCGGAACTACCGAATATGACGGGTTTTGAGGGAGTGCCGCCATTTCTTCTGCAATCTTATCATGGCGGGCTTTGTATGCGGCAAGAAAGCCATTATCCTGCAATATGCGTAAAAGCACCTTTGTCATCTTTTTTTCAAGCGGTCTGAACGCACGGAAAACCGCTACGGCAAAGCGTTTCTGCATAAGTCTCTCAACCTGGTTTTCTTCTACGCTGACGTTCTGCAGGTTCAAGAGTTCCTTGCAGTGATTCAAAAAGCCGCATCTTTTTGTCATTCGCTCAACGCAGACAAATTTAAATGTCGGTAGGGCTGCTGAGAGCGGAATTCCTGGAAGACCAGCCCCAGAGCCTATGTCCGCAATAACAAAGTCGTCTGGAATTTCTGGAAAACGCTTTGAAATTTGCGAGCATAACTCAGGAACAGCTGCAAGACTGTCCAAAATATGCCGAATAACAATTTCATCGTGCTCGTCCGTGTTTATCAAGTCAAATTTTGAGTTGTATTCCTGCAATGCCGAGACATAACTTTCAAGAATCGGCTCAAGCTCTTCTGCTTTGCGTGTTTGTATTCCTGAAAAATTGCCGTCTCCAAAGCCCAGTGCAAGAAGACCGTCATGAAGTACAGAGCTCATGTTATCTCCTTCGCCTAATTATCGAGTCCTAATAGTAAGTCCATGTGCAGGTTGTCTTCATTTACTCTTAATGAGACTAAGTTTCCTGTTCTGGATGCAGAGAGCTTTTCTTTTGAAGCAGCCACGGCAAGTGGTGAAGATATAACCGCCGATTTTTCTGCAGAACCAGACTCGATAGCATTGGCAATGCTTGTAGAAACTGATACGTCGTAAAGCGTTGTTCCGCAATTTGTACCTACAGCCTTAAAAAGCAAGTAGAATGTTTCTGGGATGGAAGAACCGTTTACAGATAAAACTCGGTCGCCAGTAAGCAAGAATGTGCCGTCTGTTTCTTCTTTTGAGAAAAACACCTGCCTGATTCCTGTTATGACATCCTGCCCGTTTAGATTGAACCTAAGGATTTTCTTTGAAGGAACGGACAATGCTGATTTTTTTGCAGTTGCTGTGCCCTCTGCCTGAACTTGTGCTTTAAGTTCTTGCAGTTCTGTAAGGACTTGCTTAAGTAATTTTTCGTTTGTTACTGATGTTGTCGCTGATGTGCCACTATTTTTTCCGATAAGGCTTGAGACAGAGCCAAAAAGCCCAAGTTTGTCCAGCGATGATATGTCTCCAGTTGTAAGAACGTTTTGATTCAGTGCAGATGTCGGACTAACTTTTGAAGCAAGGGCTTCAAGAATGTCGTTCTGATTTTTTGCCAATGCAATGGAATCTGTTCCGTCTGATAAAGCAGAGTCAGCATTTGCCGACGTTACGGTTGAAGCCGATGGTGCGGCAGAGGAATTTTTCTGGCTGTTTTTTGCACTCTGCTGCTGCGAATTTGCACCGTAAAAACCGTTTGCCCCAGGCACGTAGAATCCGCTGCCTATTGTTGGAGTTGACATACTAGGCATACTTGGCATTGTCGGCATGGCAATTGACTGCTGTGCTTTTTGGGCTAGTGCAAGCGAGAACTGTGCTGTAATGGCACAGGCACATAAAAGCTTAAAGATTTTCAAGGCTTTCCTCCACATATTGCAAGCGTTGTTGAAGAGCTTCTATAGTCTTTGTGAGTCTGTTCTTTTCTTTTTCAAGTTTTGCTTTTGGGTCTTCTTCCGTGGCTTTTTTACGCATAAACTCAGAAACGGTGTCTGGAGATTTACCTGCAAGAATCTGCTTACTTGCTGAATCTCGCTCGTCAGGGTTTTTTAGAGAAGCGACTTTTTTCATGTTGTCAAAGCCAAGGGCTGGATTTACGTCTACGCTGCTGACCTTTGTGATTTCTTTTGCCGTAGTGCGAGGAAGACAAAGTATACGGTCAAGATAGTCCTCGTAGCGGATATTTGCCTGCTCGCAAAGCTCATGGGCTTTTGCCAATAAGTGACCGAATTCCTGCATGAGCTTTCCGTTTACTTCCATATAGTCTTTGCGGATTTTTTCAGTAAGTTCCTTTAGCTCTGGAGATTCTTCTATTGAGATTTTATAGATTCCAAGCTCCTCTGCTTTTTGCAAAAGTCCGTGGAATTTAGCCCAGAATGCTGCTGTATGAACTCTTGTGTATTTTGGCGGCAATGCACCACCAGAAACTTTAAGGTCTGCCTCTGTCATAAGATGATGAGTATACTCATGTATAGCAGTATAAATAAGCTGCATATCGGACTTAAAATTCTTATTGTGCAAGAGGATTTCATGCGTCTCTGGCTTATAAAGACCATTTACACGTGTGCTCTCTTTGCCTGTCATTGTTACTGTAAAATCAAGTTCTGTTTCTTCTATCTGAAGAAGTTTTTCTTTTATTTCGTTGTTATCCATGTTCTTTCCTATTCCATTATAACGGGATTTTCAGTTTAATACACCAAATTTATCCAAAATTATTGAAGAAGCAACTGTTGTTGCTGTTTCTGTTCGTAGAACTCTTGTTCCCATTGAGCATAGAGTAAAGCCGTACCGTTCAAGGATATCTCTCTCGTGCTCTGTCCAGCCACGCTCGCTGCCAATTGCGGCGACTACTTTGTTTGGGGTTGTTTGGTTAAGCCACTTGCTTAATGAGTTCGTTGCACGGCGATTGTCCAAAGCTACAAGGGCTGAGTCAGGTGCAAAATCTTGTAAGCGAGAAAGGGCCTTTTCAAGTGATTCTTCTACGGACAACTCTGGTATGTGTGTACTCGCGGCTTGTGCTGTTCCATCAAGAAGCATTTGGTATGCTCCTCCGTCTTGTACGACATTTGATTTAAGGTATGATTTCTCGCCAAGCTCGGTTCCGACAAGTATGACTTGTTCCGCTCCTAGACCTGCCACATCTCGCAGTAAGCGGCGCAGTTGGATTGGGCGAGGAAAACCAATTATGAGAGTGAGCGGGTATAGAGGTTTTCCGTCACTTTCAGGCACGAAAGAAAAAGATATGCCTTCATTGCTGATATTTGTGATTGTGGCTTTGCCTGCCTTACCGCCGATTATTCCTGCATCAAAGGAATCGCCAGTATTTTTGTGCAGAACCTTTATGATATGCTCTGCCCGCTCGTCTTTTCTTGGAATGATGCGGGTACATTCTTCCTCTGTAAATAGACAGATATTCATTCACAAACTTTACACCAGAACTTAGGTTTTGAGAAGAGAAATCGCAAAAGATGCACATATCTCTTTTGCGAAAGTGATTTTTCCATTTTCTACCTAGTAGCAGTCGCTGGCAGCGATTTTCGCTGTGCTATGAACGCCCATCTAGTGAAAAGCATTTGTACTAAGGGCAAGCGATTCGTACTCGTCTTTTGGGTACTCCTCGCCAGCAGTCTAATACGGAAGCCCTCTGAACTTGGTTCAGAATCTGCTTTGGCTATGCTCAGTAACCGCAGATGCTGAAACGAGTTTATTTTTCCTTATAGCTCAAAGTCGCCGTCCGTGCAATGCACAGTAACCTTATCTCTACTGGATATGCTTTCTCCTTGAATCATACTGAATCGTGCAAACGTTCCGCCAAATGTAACCGTTTTGAGCGAGTGGCAACCGCAAAAAGCAGCATACTTGATTTCCGTAACGGTTTTTGGAATGTAAACTGTTTTGAGCTTGTCGCAGCACCAGAAGGCATAAGTTCCGATTGTGCTGACTCCGTCAGCGATATAAACGGTTTCGAGGTCTTCTTTGCAGTACAAGTTTTTGTCTTTTACATCGACTTTGAAAACGGCGTATTTTTTTGCCTGATTGCTTGCGATTCTCAGCTTGTTGTCCTCGGCGGCTTTTATGAGCTGCACGATGTCTGCGCCTTCTTTGACGCTCTCCAAAAACTCTCGGACAGTTTTCTGCCACGAAGTGCTCTTGGAAGAAAGCCGCACTTCAAGCCCATAATCAAGAGCCTTCACAGCAAGAACGACTGCGCTTTTGTCCTGCCAAATCTCCGCGTTCACGCCGCTTCCCTCGATAATAGCCTGAAGCAGAGCGCCCGAGCCAGAAAAGCCCACAGCGTCGATTTTGTCTATCTTGGCATTGTTCTTCTCGGCTTCATCAAGAGCGGCATATAGCACAGAGCGCTCTGTTGCCCCATAATCAAGATTTGACGCGCTCGTTATTTTGCCGCCTTTTTCAAACTCGACTTCTGTGCAGTTCTGGAGCGCAAAGTTGTCGAGTGATTTTATGAACGCGGGAATTATCACCTTTCCGCAGACGGTTGCAAGGAGGCGGTTCGTCTTTTTGTTGAAAAGAAGCCCGTTCTCGCATGGATATTCGCTTGATTTTGAAACAATTTGCTTCAAATACTTGCAGAACGCAAAGCTGCATTTACCGATTTTCTTCACGCTTTCGGGGATTTCGAGCTTTTCAAGGCTGGAGCAATAGCTGAACGCCTCGTCCGCGATTTCCGTCACGCCGTCGCCAATCGAAAACTCCTCA